>JASFUE010000156.1:0-7582 GCA_050050435.1 Burkholderiales bacterium
CCCTGACCGGGGGGAAGATTACCACTGGCCCGATTGCCAACCATGTGGATATCGTTTTGCATGGAAGCAAGAAGAATCCGATGATGGTCGCGTGGGGGCCGCAATTGAGCGACATGGAGATCGCGGCAGTCATTACCTATGAGCGCAATGCGCTGGGAAATTCCATGGGCGACGCGGTGCAGCCGAGCGAGATCGCGGCGGCGCGCAAGTAAGCGGAACCGGAATCAGACAGGAAACCAAAGGGTTGTAAGGAGAGCGTAAATGGAAGCGGTACACGAGCACGGACACGAACACGACCATCCGTCAGGGATCATGCGGTGGGTGATGACCACCAACCACAAGGACATCGGCACCATGTACCTGTGGTTCAGCTTTGCGATGTTCATGGTCGGTGGCGTGATGGCCCTCATTATCCGGGCCGAGTTGTTCCAGCCCGGGTTGCAGGTCGTCGAGCCGGAGTTCTTCAACCAGATGACGACCCTGCACGGGCTGATCATGGTGTTCGGCGCGATCATGCCGGCCTTCGTTGGTTTCGCGAACTGGCAGATCCCGATGATGATTGGTGCGCCGGACATGGCGTTCCCGCGCATGAATAACTGGAGCTTCTGGTTGCTCCCGCCAGCGGCGACCCTGCTTGTGCTTTCAATGTTTGTGCCGGGCGGTAGCGCCGGTGTGGGCTGGACCATGTATGCCCCGCTGACCGTGCAGCAGGGGATGGGGATGGATCTGGTCATCTTTGCCGTGCATATTCTCGGTATGTCGTCGATCATGGGTTCGATCAACATCATCACGACCATCCTCAACATGCGCGCACCCGGCATGACCATGATGAAGATGCCGCTGTTCGTGTGGACCTGGCTCATCACCGCGTATCTGCTGATCGCATCCATGCCGGTGCTGGCTGGCGCGGTGACCATGACGCTGACTGACCGGCATTTTGGCACCCACTTTTTCAATGCCGCAGGTGGTGGCGATCCGGTGCTGTTCCAGCATATTTTCTGGTTCTTCGGGCACCCCGAGGTTTACATCATCGCCATTCCCGCATTTGGCGTGATTTCGCAGGTAATTCCTGCGTTTTCGCGTAAACCGCTGTTTGGCTATGCATCCATGGTCTACGCAACGGCGTCGATCGCAATCCTGTCCTTCCTGGTCTGGGCACACCACATGTATACGGTGGGCATGCCGGTTGAAGCGCAGCTGTATTACATGTTCGCCACCATGCTGATTGCCGTGCCAACCGGGGTGAAGGTATTCAACTGGGTTGCAACCATGTGGAAAGGCTCGCTGAGCTTTGAGACGCCGATGCTGTTTGCCATCGGATTCCTGTTCCTGTTCACGATCGGCGGCTTTACCGGACTCGTGTTGTCGCTGACCCCGGTGGATGTGCAGGTCCATGACACCTACTACGTCGTCGCGCACTTCCACTATGTAATGGTAGCCGGTGCCCTGTTCTCAGCGTTTGCCGGTGTTTACTACTGGCTGCCGAAGTGGACAGGCAAGATGTACAACGAAACCCTCGGAAAGTGGCACTTCTGGCTATCGCTGATCTTTTTCAACCTTACTTTCTTCGTCCAGCATTTTCTTGGCCTCGCGGGCATGCCGCGGCGAATCCCGGATTAC
This sequence comes from Burkholderiales bacterium, assembly GCA_050050435.1. Lineage (GTDB taxonomy): Bacteria > Pseudomonadota > Gammaproteobacteria > Burkholderiales > Eutrophovitaceae > SG8-40. Next base: position 1,621 of record JASFUE010000156.1, read on the forward strand.
TCGCTGCAGTTCACCGACTTCAACATGGTTTCGTCGATCGGTGCATTCGGTTTCGGGCTCTCGCAACTGCTCTTCCTTTACATCGTGGTGAAGACGATTCGCAGCGGTGAGAAAGCACCCGAGAAGCCGTGGGACGGTGCGGACACCCTCGAGTGGACGCATCTGCCGACGCCGGCGCCGTATCACAGTTTTGAAACCCCGCCGACGGTGAAATAGTTGACTTTGTTCCGGCGGGGTGCATGAAGTTTCGCTCCCCGCCCTGGCTTGTGCGATGACAGAATTGCAGAACTCACAGCAAGAGAAAAGAAACATCAGGACCGCAATTGTGCTGGCCTCAATCGCGGCCTGTTTCTTTCTCGGGTTTCTTCTGAGGCGGTTACTTTTCCAATGAGCGCGTCAGTCAACAAGCGGAATCGCGAAACAGTGCAGAAACTTGTCGTCATCGCATTTGTGATGTTCGGCTTCGGGTTCGCGCTGGTGCCGCTTTACGAGAAGATCTGCCAGGTGACAGGCGTCAACGATCTGCTCAAGCCCGACGAGGTTGTTAACACCCAGGTCGACAAATCGCGCACGGTGCTCATGGAATTCGATGCCAATGTCCGGGGCGACATTGCATGGAAACTGACGCCGCGTGAGCACAAGAAGAAAATTCATCCTGGCGAACTCGTGCAGGTTGTGTTTGATCTGGAGAATTCCAGCGACGAGCCGGTATTGGCGCAGGCCATCCCCAGTTACGGGCCGCAACGTGCGGGTCTGTATGTGAAAAAGCTGGAGTGTTTCTGCTTTTCACAGCAGCAGTTCAAGCCGCGTGAGAATCGCGAATTGTCGGTGGTGCTGGTTGTGGAACCATCGCTTCCCCATGACGTGCACACCGTGACGCTTTCATACACGATGTTCAAGGTTGAAGGAGCAGAAGCCAAGCAGTCTGCAGCCGTACGACTGCAAGGGGATCGTGGGTGATGTCTGGAGCCATTGAAAAGAAACCCGGGGCGCTCAGGGCCTTACGTGCGGTCATTTCGGCATTTACCGGGATCGGCAAGGGCTCACGGTTGCAGGATGACCTGGCGACGCTGCGTCCCTGGCAGGTCATTGTTGCCGGACTGATCTGTGCCGCATTGTTTGTCGGAATAATTGTGATGGTGGTGCGAAACATCGCTACCTGAAGAAGAAAAGCAGAACAAATCAACGAGACTTAACAGAGGAGTAAGGCTATGAGTTCGCAAGCGGGCGGTTATTACCTGCCATCACCGTCGTATTGGCCTGTCGTCGGGTCAGTCGCTCTGTTCCTGATGGCTTTTGGCGGTGTGCTGTGGATGAATGGCGTTGGCGCTGGTCCCATCGTTGTGCTCGTTGGCGCCGCAATCATGATCTACATGCTGATTGGTTGGTTCGGCAATGTGATCGGCGAGAGCGAAAGCGGTAAGTACAACAAGCAGGTTGATGTGTCGTTCCGCTGGGCGATGAGCTGGTTCATCTTCTCCGAAGTAATGTTCTTCGCTGCTTTCTTCGGCGCACTGTTCTATATGCGTGTGCTGTCCGTGCCATGGCTTTCGGAGGCAGACACCGGTGCCTTGTTGTGGCCCGGCTTCTCGGCTGGCTGGCCGGTGTCCGGTCCGGGGATTTCCGAGCAATTTACGCCGATGGGCGCCTGGGGAATTCCCGCCATCAACACGGCAATCCTCCTGACTTCCGGTGTCACGATCACCATTGCGCACTGGGCGCTGAAACAGAACAAGCGTTCGCAGTTGAACTGGTTCATGTTTCTGACCATTGCGTTGGGGATATCCTTCATTGCGCTACAGGCTTACGAATACGGCCATGCATATCATGCGCTGAACCTGACACTCGAGACCGGCGCATATGGGTCGACGTTCTTCTTGCTGACGGGGTTCCACGGTTTCCACGTCACGGTTGGTACGATCATGTTGATCGTCATCTGGTTACGATGTCTGAAGGGGCACTTCGGACCGGAACATCATTTTGGATTTGAAGGCGTTTCCTGGTATTGGCACTTCGTCGACGTGGTTTGGCTCGGCCTGTTCGTCTTTGTCTACTGGCTATAGGACGACAGGACCTTCACCGAATACCAAGAATAATAAGCGAGGAAACCGCGCCCTGCTCACGCGGGGCACACTGAGCGCCGCCGGCCATGGTCGAGCGGCGACTTTTTTTTAGAATCCCTGCTTTGGAATGAGACCAAAGTAATAGCCAAGCATGAGCAAAATAAACAAGGTGACGGAAAGGCCGACGCGAATCGTCAGTGCCTTGACAGTACGAGTTGATCCGCCCTTGTCGCGCACGAGGTAGATCAGAGCTGACGCCAGGCTGCCGACGATCGTCAGCAGAAAAATGACAATGATGATTTTCATATGTTTAACCTTGTCAGGCAGTTTAGTGGATCGCTGCATGGTCTGCCAGTCGCGAGCAGCCTGGCCATGCCGTCACAAGTCATGAAGACCAGGACATCCGGCCCGGGCTGGATTCCCACCATTGCAGCGCTGGTTGCCCTGTCCCTGACGTTGTCGGCAGCTTACTGGCAGTTCGGCCGCGCCAGGCAAAAAGAGGCGTTGCTGCAGGAGTATCTTTCGCGCCAGGCCATGCCGGCACTGGAGCTGGGCGAGCCGTTCCCGGCTGACAACGTAATTTCGTATCGCAAAGTCAGCATAAACGGGAGGTATTTGCCTGCTAAGGCAATTCTGCTCGACAACAAGATCCGTAACGGTGTGCCCGGTTACGAGATTGTGGCGCCCCTCCAGATTTCGGGAACCAATCGTACCGTATTGATCAATCGAGGATGGGTTGAGGGCAGCCGGGACCGGTCCCGGCTGCCGGCGATCGACTTGCCCGAAGGTGTCGTCACTGTCACCGGGACAGCAGTGCTGCCGGGTCGGGGCGCGCTCGAGTTGTCTGAAGACGTTATTGACGGTCCTCTGTGGCAAAACCTGAATCTCGAGCGCTATCGCCAGCGACAGCGCCTGGATGTCGCGAATTTTGTTGTTCAGGAGGAGTCGGACCGCAATGACGGTATCAGCCGGGTGTGGGCGGCGCCTGGTTTCGGAATTGAAATGCACCGGTCGTACACAGGCCAGTGGTTGCTGTTCTCTGCTTTAATTGTCTTCTTTTACATTTACTATGGATTCTTCAGAAGAAAACCGGGCCACAAGAAGTAGCTGGCCGCTATGGTCGATCCTGGCGATTTGCGTGGTGCCGGTCATTGCCGCAACCGCGCTGTATCTCTTGTGGACACCGGCCCATTTTGTCAATAGCGGGGTGTTGTTCGAGCCGGTTCCACTGGCCGAGGTAAGCCTCTCACGGAGTGATGGTGGCCGCTTTGCCTTCAATGAGCTTCACGGACGCTGGGCATTTGTTTCGATCGACGATGCGGCGTGCGATGAGTCCTGCCAGGAAAAACTTTATCTGATGCGCCAGATCCGGCTGACCCAGGGAAAGGACGCCGATCGCATCGAACGGGTATGGCTGATTCGCGATGGCAAGGCGCCTTCGCCGCAAGTCCTCGCCGATTACGAGGGCACGAGGGCAATCGCGCTCTCCGCGGGACAGTCACTGGAGGCGCAATTTCCGTCTGACGCAGACGTGACGGACAGCATTTACCTCGTCGATCCGCTGGGCAACTCGATGATGCGTTTTCCTCGTGGTATCGATCCGTCGAGAATGAAGAAAGACGTCGCCAAATTGTTGCGAATATCGAGTGGTTGGCGACAGATTGAGCGCTGACAGAGGCGAATTCCATGTCTGACCCCATCTGGCAATTTTCGTTACATACCGTGCATGCGCTCGTCTGGTTCGGTGCACTGCTGGTGTTCATGTATGTCTGCGTCAGGGCTATCAGCCTTCGCCCCCTGATATATGCAACAACGTTCGTGACGTTGTGCCTGGTGGGACTGGGCGCCTATGTGCGTCTCACGGATGCGGGATTGGGATGCCCCGACTGGCCCGGCTGTTACGGACACCTGACACCATTTCACGCCGAAGCGGAAATCTCTGGCGCCGAGAAGGTTTCCCCGGCTGGCCCGGTTTCTGCGCCAAAGGCGTGGAAGGAGATGGTGCATCGCTATGTTGCCTCGATGGTCGGCGCCATGATCGTCGCAATCCTGCTGAAGATCCTTTACGGACGCGGGCATGCCCGACGGGATCGCGAGGAACCGGACTTGTCATTGGGGTTACCATTGCTGTTGCTCGCGGTCGTTGTGTTACAGGGCCTGTTCGGGAAATGGACGGTGACCCTGTTGCTGAAGCCGGCAATCGTGACATTGCATCTGCTCGGCGGGATGGTGATTCTCGCCTTGCTGGCCTGGCTCAGCGCCAGACACCTGCGCCTGCACGGTGCAGCACGGCCTGCCGAGGCACGGGCGCTAAGGCCATGGGCCTTATTGGGGCTGGTGCTGGTGTTCGGTCAAATTGCACTTGGAGGCTGGGTCAGCACGAACTATGCGGCGCTTGCCTGTATTGATTTTCCGATGTGTCATGGCAAATGGCTGCCGGATATGGATTTCGTCCATGGGTTCCAGATACACCGTGAACTGGGCATGACCGCGGCTGGTGCGCCTTTGTCAAATGATGCATTGAATGCGATTCACTGGTCACATCGCTTGGGCGCACTGGTGCTGGTACTTTATCTTGGAGCAATGGCCTTTGTTTCTGCACGGATGAGCGGTTTACGTGGCTACGCCCTGGCAATAGGAGCGGCGCTGGTGGTGCAGGTGGGCCTTGGAATAACAAATGTACTTGCGATGTTACCGATCACTGTTGCCGTCGCACACAACGTTGGCGCCGCCCTGTTGATGGTGTCTGTCGTGATGCTAAACTTTGCGCTCTATCAGGAATCAGCCCGATAAATGTCGGTTCAAACCCATCCGTCCCAGTTCATTTCCCGGCTTGAGCAGTATTTTCAGCTCACCAAGCCGCGTGTAGTCGCGCTGATCGTATTCACGGCGATCATCGGCATGCTGCTGGCGACTACAGGCGCCGTGCCATTGAGAATCCTGGTATTTGGGTCAGTGGGAATCTGGCTGGTCGCGGGCGCAGCCGCAGCGGTGAATTGCCTGGTTGAACAAAAGATCGATGCACTGATGGCGCGCACACGTGCCCGGCCCCTGCCGTTAGGCACGGTATCGACGGCGGAGACACTGGTGTTTTCCGGGGTCGTCGGCGGCGCTGGCCTGACGATGCTCTATTTGCTGGTTAATCCGTTGACGATGTGGCTGACGCTTGCGACATTTGTCGGCTACGCAGTCGTCTATACCGTCGTGCTCAAGCCGCTTACTCCGCAGAACATCGTGATTGGCGGTGCATCCGGTGCAATGCCGCCGGTGCTGGGATGGGCAGCCGTGACTGGCGAAATCTCGCACGAAGCGCTGTTGCTGTTCCTGATTATTTTCGCGTGGACGCCGCCGCACTTCTGGGCGCTGGCGCTTTATCGAAAGAACGAGTACGCGAAGGCAGAAGTCCCGATGCTGCCAGTCACGCACGGAGACAAGTTCACACGGCTGCACGTGCTGCTCTACACGATTATTTTGTTTGCAGTTTCGTTGTTGCCGTTCGCGGTGCGAATGAGCGGCTGGTTGTACGCAGTCGGTGCCATTATTCTCGGCGGGGTGTTTTTATGGTACGCCTACCGTATCTGGTCCGATTACAGTGATGCACTGGCGCGGCGCACTTTCCGCTACTCGATCATCTACCTGTCGTTGTTGTTCGCAGTGCTGCTGCTCGATCACTATCTTCCGCTGTGAGCTCTTCGCCTGAATGTCAGATGAGCGGCAGTGATTTTCTCGCCACTTGTGTGGGTATCAGCGAAGGGCTTCGCTGTGTGCTTCCATGCCCGATGTGCACTCTTTCATGACCCGCGACACCGATCGCTCGCTGTCGTTTGCCCGCTTGCTGGTGTCGATTGCATTGGCGGGCATCGTCTCCCTTGCCGGCTGCGAGCGTAAGGGCGATGTGG
>JASFUE010000157.1:0-7566 GCA_050050435.1 Burkholderiales bacterium
CCGGATTTCCGCGATTCGGGCCTGATCCGGGAGGCTGGACGGATTCTCCACTTCAATGACACTGCCATCGCGCAACAACACCTGATAGATAACGGTCGGCGCTGTGGTGATCAGGTTCATTCCGTATTCGCGCTCCAGGCGTTCCTGCACGATGTCCATGTGCAGCAAGCCGAGAAAACCGCAGCGAAAGCCGAATCCGAGCGCCTGCGACGTTTCCGGCTCAAAACGCAGAGAGGCATCATTCAGTTGCAGTTTTTCCAGCGCATCGCGCAGCGCTTCATACTCGTTCGATTCCACCGGATAAAGCCCGGCGAACACCTGGGGCTTGATTTCCTTGAATCCCGGCAAGGCACTGGCAGCGGGACGTGCGGCGAGCGTCACGGTGTCGCCAACCTTGGCGGACTTTAGCTCCTTGATCCCGGCGATCACGAAGCCGACTTCCCCCGCGCCAAGCTGGGTGCGGTTCTGCGAGCGAGGCGTAAACACGCCGACTTCCTCACACTGATGGGTCATCCGTGAGGACATCAGCATGATTCTGTCCTTGGGTTTGAGAATGCCATCAACGATTCGCACCAGCATGATGACGCCGACATAGTTGTCGAACCAGGAATCGATAATCAGGGCTTTCAGGGGCGCATCCGGATCGCCGGTTGGTGGCGGCACGCGAGCAATCACTGTTTCGAGGATGTCTTGAACCCCAATCCCGGTCTTTGCGCTGGCATGAATCGCATCAGTGGCCGGTACGCCGATGACCTCCTCGATTTCTTCAATGACACGCTCTGGTTCCGCTGAGGGCAAGTCCACCTTGTTGAGCACCGGAATGACTTCAACGCCCTGCTCGATCGCCGTATAGCAATTGGCAACGGTTTGCGCCTCAACCCCCTGGGAAGCATCGACGACCAGCAAGGCGCCTTCGCAAGCGGCCAGCGAGCGCGAGACTTCATAGGAGAAGTCCACATGCCCCGGTGTATCGATAAGATTGAGCTGGTAAATCTGGCCGTCTTTGGCCCGATAGCTCAAGGCCGCCGTCTGGGCCTTGATAGTGATGCCGCGTTCGCGCTCCAGGTCCATGGAATCAAGAACCTGGGATGCCATTTCACGGTCGGACAAGCCGCCACAGACCTGGATAAACCGGTCAGCAAGGGTCGACTTGCCATGATCGATATGCGCGATGATGGAAAAGTTACGGATGTGCTGCATTTAGGGCCTCGCAGAGCCCTTCAAGTCAGTTGAAGGCGCGAATTCTAGCCGATTCGCTGCTTGCTGCGCGTTCCTCTCTCGATAGTCTGACCGTCGCCCTACTGGTCATCGAGTCGAATCGGAACGTATATAGCGCCTTGGCCCCGTCGCACCAGCAAGGCCACGCTGCGCGCGTTGTTGTATTGCTTCATCAGATCACGGAATTGGTCTACCGATTTGACGTCGTCATTGTTCAATGCCAGCACGACATCGCCTCGGCGCAACCCTGCTTTCGCTCCGGGACCTTCCACCTTTTCAACCTTGACGCCACCCTCGACACCCAATTGATTGCGTTCGGCCGCGGACAGGTTGGACACAGTCAACCCGAGCGGCGCAATGTTGTTGCTACCCTGCTTTTCCGGTTCTGCCGCTCGCGGGCGTTGCGCCACGTCGTCTGACATCTCGCCTACCGTGATCGTGACGTTCCTGCTCTTGCCCTTGCGCCAGATCTTGACTGTGACTTTGGATCCCGGCTTGGTTTGCCCGACGATACGAGGCAGATCGATTGAACTGCCTACCTTGATTCCGTTGAACTCCAGAATGACGTCGGAAGCCTCGATACCTGCCCTGTCCGCCGGCCCACCCCGCTCGACCGAGTTGACTAGCGCACCCTGCGGTTTGGGCAGACCGAACGATTCGGCCAGTTCATCGGTGACTTCCTGAATGACCACGCCGATACGCCCGCGCTGGACACGGCCGGTGGTGCGCAGCTGGTCGGCGATATTCATGGCCACGTCGATCGGAATGGCAAACGAGAGTCCCATGAAACCGCCGGTACGGCTGTAGATCTGGGCATTGATGCCGATGACCTCACCCTTCATGTTGAACAGCGGTCCGCCCGAATTGCCGGGATTGATTGCGACGTCGGTTTGAATGAAGGGGACGTAGTTTTCCTGCGGCAGTGAACGCCCTTTGGCGCTGACAATGCCCGCGGTGACCGTATTCTCGAAACCGAATGGGGATCCGATGGCCAGGACCCATTCACCCACCTTGAGCTTGGAAGGATCACCGATGGTCACATGCGGCAAGTCGGCCGCATCAATCTTGAGTACAGCTACGTCGGTGCGCCGGTCAAAGCCCACCAGCGTGGCTTTGAATTCGCGTTTGTCACTGAGCTTGACGGTGATATCGTCTGATGCCGCTACCACGTGTGAATTGGTGAGGATGTATCCATCTGCACTGATGAGAAAGCCCGAGCCAAGCGATTGGGATTCGTATTCGCGCGGGCCTTCGGGTGGCCCGAAGCGGCGAAAGAAGTCGTAGAAAGGGTCGTCTTCCGGTACGGGAATGCGTGGCCCATTGCTTTCCACGGTCTGGCTGGTACTGACGTTGACCACCGCCAATCCCTGATTTGCCACAAGCTCGGTAAAGTCCGGCAGACTCTGCGCGGACGCAAACGTCGATGCGCACAGCACCAAAAACGAAAGCAGTATTCGGGTCATGAATTTCCTCTGTCTCTTTATTGGCAGGCAAGCGCCCATCCAGAGCTTGTTTATCGGACTTTATTAATTATTCCTGAAAAGATACAGAATTGCCGAACCGTATTACCGTCGCGGCCGGCGCCTCACCAAGGACGGTGACGAGGGTGTCACCGACAGCGCGCCGATAGATATTGATTGCTCCCTGTCGCGTCAATCCTGAATTGACAGCGTGCCTTGGCATGGATTCGATGAAGATGGATACGGCTGCCATACCGTCCGAGTAAACCATGTGCGTCACGGAGACGCGGCCGCCTTGCCGGGTTCGCTGCATCTGCAAGATCTTGCGAAACCCGGGAGGCAGGTCACGAACCGCCCAGTTACTGTCGCCCGCATTGATTTGTGCATGCGCGAACTGGTCCACGCGCCAGCCCGGTTCGGTGGCGTTATAACTCGGGCTGATCATTGCCCTGGTGACGCCTTCGCCGATATTGAGCTGGGTAAAAGCAAATTGCTCGACAACTTGCCGTGATTCGTTGAGGGTCAGGGCCTTTAGCAAAAGTCCGGAATCGGATTCCGCCCACAGCATATGCCCGTAGCGCAAGCCATCCTTCGGTTCCAGTATGACCGCCTGCGAGTCGTAGCCGGCAATACGTTTGGCGCGGCCCTTGCGCACATTGTAGAACTCGGTGATCGAATTGAGCTGGTCAGGCAGCAGAGCCGGAAAGCTGCGTTGTACGACGCGTTTCTGACTACGCACGACCTTGGCGTCAGGGTAGTAACACTGGACTTCGTCGTTGTTGCGGATTATCTCGCGCCGTGGTCCGTCGAGCGTTTCGAGTTTTTCGTGCTCGCCGTCGGTATCAACGAAATGAACGATGCGGGAAGTCTCGACGCGCTCGTCATGCTGATATACAAACGTGCCCTCGTAGTTCAGCGACCTTGCCGCCGTCGAAATCCGTTCAAGGATGCGAAGTGCATCATCTTGTGCCAATGGTTCTGCAACCGCCTGTACGGTATTGAGCCCGGCCAGGGCGATCACTGCAACTGCAAGTTTAACCAGCATATGAAGTGACTGCTCAGCGCACCCCGTCTGCTGTCGATACGGTTCTCACGTACGGAACAACACCCTGCATTGCCGTACTCGGAGAAAATTGCTGATGCGCCATCAGATAATCACTCATGCTGTCAGTATCTGAAGCATCGGCATATTCGACCATCTGCGGCGTCGCTTCGACCATTTGCGGCGTTGCTTCGACCACCTGCGACGTTGCTTCGACCACCTGCGGCGTTGCTTCAGCCATCGGCGGCAATGCTCCTTCGCCCTGCGGACTCACGATCGGGTTATTGGACAATGCCAGCCATGCAACGACAGCGGCACCGCATAGCGAAGCGGCCAAGGGAAGTGCGATGCGCCGCGTCGGGCGGTGTGCCCATTTTCGAGGTGCAAGTACTGTAGGCTCGTCTTCCAGCCTCGCACATACCCGTGCGGTGAATTCATCAGCGCTTGCGCCCTGACCTCGCAGGCAATCGCCGATCAAATGATAGGCTCCCCAGCTGGTCTGGCGCGCCGGATCGTTCTTCATTCGGGCGAGCTCGGCGCCGACCTCATGATCATCCAGCTCCCCGTCCATAAATGCTGACAGTCTTTCCATCATCACCACCTCTTGTCTTTGCCGGTGCCCAGTAGCGGGCGAATACGCTCGGCAATGGTCTCCCTTGCCCTGAAAATCCTCGATCGAACCGTTCCGATCGGACAATTCATCGCTTCGGCGATGTCTTCGTAACTCATGCCATCAATTTCCCGCAAGACGATGGCCGTTCTCAGCTCCTCCGGCAAATCCTGCATGGTCTGGTTTACCGTTGCAGCAATTTCCTTGCTCATCAGCTCCGCCTCGGGGGTGTTCATGTGACGCAACTGATGCCCTTCCTCGAATGACTCGGCCTCCTCACTGTCAAACTGGGTGCTGGTCGGGGCGCGGCGCCCGGCTGCCACCAGGTAGTTCTTGGCAGTATTCACGGCAATCCGATATAACCAGGTGTAGAACGCACTCTCGCCACGGAACGAGGGCAGCGCGCGATAAGCCTTGATGAAGGCTTCCTGCGCCACGTCATCAATTTCCGCGGAATCGCGGATGAACCGCGACAAGAGCCGGTTGATTTTGCGCTGATACTTTGCAACCAGTAACTCGAAAGCCTTCTTGTCGCCACGCTGGGCGCGCTCGACGAGCTGCTGGTCAACTTCACGATCGCCCATCTAGGCAAATATCCTGAATTGTTGTCCTGGATTGTTTTGGGGTCGCCTGCGAGAGCGTCCCGAAGTATAACTGCCACACACCCTCCGGGGAAATGGTCCGAGTAATCTGATTATCGAGAGACAACCAAAAGTGCTGCTAGGTTCAATAATTGATATCCCACTTTGGCTGTTTGGCCCCACTTTTGATCGTCCCCAACCGTTAGAATGAGTCGAAACTACAGAAATCGTCCCGATGACCAACTTTGAAGTCGTGGTACTGGGCAGTGGCCTGGCTGGCCTGACTGTCGCACTGAACCTCGCCGATCAGCGCAAAATCGCAATCGTAACCAAGGGTGAGATGCTCGATGGCGCCAGCAACTGGGCCCAGGGCGGGATCGCCGCGGTCATCGCCGGTGATGATTCGCCTCAGTCGCATATTTCAGACACCCTCATCGCTGGTGCCGGGCTGTGCAACCCGGAAATTACCGCTTACGCCGTCGAACATGGACGCGAAGCCGTTCAATGGCTGATATCCCAGGGCGTACCGTTCACGCGCGACCAGTCCAGTGATTCCGGCTATCACCTGACCATGGAAGGTGGGCACAGTCACCGGCGTGTGATCCATGCCGCTGATGCAACCGGTCATGCAGTACAAACGACACTGGAAGCAAAAATCAGGGCTCATCCCAACATCGCCGTACTCGAACACCATGTCGCAATCGACCTGATCACCAGCGAGAAGCTGGGGTTGTCCGACCCGGCATGCCATGGGCTGTATGCGCTCGATGAGAAGCGCAACAAGGTCGTCACGATTGCCGCCGACCAGGTCGTGCTGGCAACCGGCGGAGCTGGCAAGGTCTATCTTTATACGACCAACCCTGATACCGCCACCGGCGATGGTGTTGCAATGGGCTGGCGCGCCGGCTGCCGGGTGGCCAACATGGAATTTATCCAGTTCCACCCCACTTGCCTGTACCACCCGCACGCCAAATCATTTCTGATCTCCGAGGCAGTTCGCGGTGAAGGTGGCCTGCTCAGGCTACCCGACGGTACCAGATTCATGCCCGAGCACGATGAGCGTGCCGAACTGGCACCGCGCGACATCGTCGCCAGGGCCATTGACTTTGAGATGAAGCGGCGCGGCCTGGACTGCGTGTTTCTCGATATCACTCACAAATCCGAAGCCTTCCTCAGGGAACACTTCCCTACCATCTATGCCCGCTGCCTCGAACTTGGAATCGATATCGCACGTGAGCCGATACCGGTGGTACCTGCCGCACATTACACCTGCGGTGGCATACAGACCGATCAGAATGGCTGCACCAACTTGCCTCACCTGTACGCCGTCGGCGAGACCGCGCACACCGGATTGCATGGTGCCAACCGGCTTGCCAGCAATTCCCTGCTCGAATGCCTTGTTTTCGGGCGTGCTGCCGCCAACCACATCCTTGGCCAGCCGACCCCGGAACGGGCTCCACTGCCGGCCTGGGATGAGAGCCGTGTGACCGATGCCGATGAAGAAATTGTCATCGCCCACAACTGGGATGAGCTTCGCAGGTTCATGTGGGACTATGTAGGAATCGTGCGCACCAACAAGCGGCTCGAACGCGCCATGCATCGCATACAGTTACTGTCGGAAGAAATTCATGAGTACTACTCCAATTTCCGGGTCTCCAGTGACTTGCTGGAACTGCGAAACCTGGTCCTGACGGCCGATCTGATCGTGCGTAGTGCGATGCTGCGCAAGGAAAGCCGGGGATTGCATTACAGCCGCGACTATCCCGGGCAGCTTCCCCAGGCTCGGGATACGCTACTGTCTCCCGGCTGAGGGATCGAGCGCAAAACGCAGGAAAATTCGCAACTCACGCAGGCCCTGCGCGTCGGCTGCATCCGGCAGCAGGGTAATGCCGTGTGCCCGGCGTGCACCGGGGCGTGCAACGCGCAGCACGATCATCAGCGGCGACACGAACCATCCCGGACACAAGCGACCGTCAAGAAGCCTGTGATCGCGTGTTTGCAGTTGGCACGACCCATCACGTGCAATGCGCAGCCGAACGACCGAACCGGGCGCCACGAGCAAGGCCCGATGCGCGATCATGTTTGCCGCCGATGCCAGCAGCAACACGCAGGCTCCCGCTTGCAGCCACCACACCCACGGCAACGACAGCACGGCAACGATGGCTGCAACATGCGCCACCGCGAATAGCATGGCAAGTCTGGATGAAGCACGCAGGTGCAGGTCGACAAATTCCACAGATCCGGTTCAACCCATCAATTTTTCACCCGTATACTAAGGCTTATGGAACGCATTTCAGACTGGCACGACACGCTTGCTGCTTCCGGTGCGCGTACCGGGGATGGCGGTCTGATCGTCGATTTCGGCGATCTGGCTGCCGAGGGCCGCGCTGCAGATGAATCAGCCGTAGTGGTCCCCCTGACCGGCACCGGACTGATTTCGGTATCGGGGCCGGACGCTGCCAGCTTCCTCAATGCCCAGGTCACCAGCGATGTCACCGTGGTGTCGCCGCGTCGCGCCCAGTACACCGGTTACTGCACGCCGAAGGGACGGTTGCTCGCGACGATGCTGTTGTTTGAACATGGGGGTGGTTTCTGGCTGTCGTTGCCGGCTGATTTGGTCGCACCCGTCACCACCCGCTTGCAGAAATTCGTGTT
>JASFUE010000158.1:0-7522 GCA_050050435.1 Burkholderiales bacterium
CGTTTTTCTTTCCGGTCGACCCCTCTGTGCGGGCCGCGCCTTTCGCAGGTCAGTTATAACCGTGGTCAACGCCTGGCACCAGCATTGTTCAGCACCGCAAATCCGTGTCACGATTAACGCCGGATTGTATGTATAATATATTGATTATATGAGTAATTATTCTGTCGCGCGGAGCCAGAATTCGTTCTATGGAGCAATGCTTTTCGGAGAGGTGCCAGGCAAACGAGATCGGAATCCCGACTCCCTGACATATCGAATCCGGCGCGCAATCCTGGGCAAGTATGTAGAGTATATTGATCAGACGGCGCCGATGTCCGTGAATGCGATGTATGGATGATGTCAAATCATTCCCGGCAGGCCCTGATCCAGGTATCGCCAGCCGGTCGATTGACAGTGAGTTGGGAGGATAGGTGAGTCAAATCCACTTTGAACCGCTACACAATCTTTTCGGAGCCCGGGTAACCGGCATCGATTTGACGGCACCACTGTCCGGGGCGGATGTCGCTGCGATCAGCGATGCCATGGACGAATATTCGTTGCTGTTGTTCCCCGAGCAAGACATGAACGATGTGGCCCAGCTTGCCCTGACCCGGTCGCTGGGAGAACCGGAGCCCAATCACGTGACCTTCGGTACCACGGGCGAAATCGATTACTTCGCAACCATCGGTAATGTCATCGATGCGCAGAACCGGAAAGGCAACGCCGATCCGCACACACGTTACCAGACCGGCAACAATCTGTGGCATTCGGATTCCTCGTTCCGGCTGGTGCCGACCCGGTTCTCGATCAATCACGCCTATGAAGTGCCAGGCGAGGGCGGCCAAACGGAATTTGCCAGTCAGCGTGTTGCCTACGAGCAGTTGCCCGCGTCCATGCAGGCAAGGATCGACCCGTTACACGTATTGCACGACTATGTCTTTTCCCGTAGCCAGGTCGCCCCGGTACACCCGAACCACGCAGCATCGCTGCCACCCATCGAACACAGATTGGTCAGAACGAATCCGGCCAATGGCCGCAAGAACTACTATGTCGGATCGCATGCACGTTCGATCATCGGGTTCTCCGGGATAGAGAGCCGTAAACTGATCGACGAACTACTGGAAAGAGCGACCGGGCCGGAGCAGGTTTATTCACACCAGTGGCGCGTGGGCGATACCCTGATGTGGGATAACCGCTGCATGCTGCACCGGGGTTCGGGTTTTGATGCGGATCGCTGGCGCAGGCTCATGCGTCAGACCCGGGTTAGTGGCACCGGGCCAACGCTTGAGGAGTAATTTCCGATTGCTGGAAACAGGTAACCCGGCCTGGGCCGGGTTACCGTTAGTCAGATGTTGATGGTTCAGAAGTCAACGGTGAATGCGTCCAGCAGCCCGGCGAATTCCTTTGGCCGTGAGACGAGCCTGAAACCCACGCGTTGCATCAGCTTGCCGTCGTTGCCCATCAGTACGCCGGAATGGCGAATCTCCAGGTCAACCAGAACACGTTTGCCATCGACGAGCTGGATCAGGCAATGGCGTATGACGGTACCGTCACGCACTTTCAGGTCCGCGGCCAAACCAATGACACCGATTCCGCCGGCACTCAAGTCAGCAAGCTGCCCCCTGGCGATGCGCCCGTTTGGAAGGTTGAATATCACTGTCGGTGCCGAGACTTGCGGGACCTCGATGCGCTGATGCAGTCTTCGATCCGCCTGGATAACACGTTCCGGAATCGAAATATGGAAAACCGGTTTGCCGTTAAGCAGCACGTCACGCACAGATTGACTGCTGAACTGTGCCTGGCGGCCGCCATCTTCCACGGAGAACTGCACTTCCTTGCTGCGAAGCAATTGTGCGTTGGCCGCTTTGTGATCGCCATATTCGAAGTAGATACGGTCGAGATTCGGATCGACATGCGCCGCGCGGGTGACGATCAATCGTTCCTCTTCGGCATAGTGCACCGAGACGGCACGGTCTTCATGAATGAAGCGGTCGAACAGATCGATGATCTGGTGGCGGGACCAGAGCAGCCGGGAGCCTGCGGCTTCGGCGTTGAATCGACCACGGTGCGCTGCGGACTGAATAGTCTGCGTCATTTTGTCTCCTCCTGTGCGGTTGCTGTTGTTCTGCGCTTACGCTTGTTGCGATTGCTTTTGCATACGTAACTGCAAGTGATATGCCGAGGGCACGTTGCCTTGCTTATCAATCAGATACGATTTCAGGAATGTTCATCGTGTCGCCGTCAGAAGACATTCGAAGGGTGGCCAGAACAGAGTACGGACCTATTACGCTCGCGTTATCGTAATCGCCTATCAGCGCGCTGGAAGTTAGGAAGGGTTTGAGCAGGAGGCTGGACCCATTGCCAGCATCGAGGAAATGCCGGTGCAGTCCCGGCGCAGACAGTTGCCAGACGCCAGGCCCGCAACCGAAGCCAGACCATGTGGATGCCCCACTTATAATCTGATGGCCAGCAGTTCCGAGCCGTTTATTGTTTTTTGTTCTTGCCTATGAGTAACCATATCGTGACGCCCAGGCCAGCAGCCACGCTTATTGTTGTGCGCGATGCCGTGCACGGGTTGGAAGTGCTGCTCGCCAAGCGCACCCATCTCGCCAATTTTGCCGGCGGCGCCTACGTCTTTCCCGGCGGGGCCGTCGATGCCGCCGACAGTGCAGCGGAACTGACCGCGCTGGCATCCGGCATTGACGATGAAATGGCCAGCAAGCGCCTGGGGATTGAACAAGGCGGCCTGGGTTACTGGATCGCGGCGATACGCGAATGCTATGAAGAGGCGGGGCTGTTGTTTGCGCATGCAGGCGATGGTGAACTGATCGATCTCGATGAGCGCACGCCCTTGGCAACGGCAAGGCAAGCGCTGGCGGCAGGTAAAACGTCATTACCGGATTTATTGCACTCGCACGACCTGTGCCTGGCAACTGACCGGCTGCACTACTTCGGTCACTGGATCACGCAAGCGGGGCGGCCACGTCGCTATACCACGCGTTTCTTTCTGGCTGAAGCGCCAGCTGGACAAACGCCCTTGCACGATGGCGAAGAACTGGTGAGCCACCTGTGGATCGCGCCGGCGGAAGCGATCGAACGCAACCGCAGCGGCGACATTAACCTGATGTTTCCGACTTTGAAGACGCTCGAAAGCCTCGCCAGACTGCGTGATGTTGCAGCCGCGCTTGAATTTGCGCGTACACCACGCCCGATGCCGCCAATGAATCCGCGCGTGGGAACTGGTGGCGCCGGCAAGAAGTTGCTGTTGCCGGGTGATTTTGCCTATGCCGAATTGGGAAAGCTCGACCCGCAACAAAAAGGCACGGCGTCCTACGAGATCATTCCCGGGAACGTCGTGCAACTGTCGGACCGGGTCAGGCGGATTACTGCACCGAACCCCAGTGTCATGACCGGGCCTGGCACCAATACCTATGTCATTGGCGATGCGTCAACCGGTGTTGCGGTGATTGATCCGGGTCCGCTGGATGAGGCGCACGTTGCACGGATCGTCGAAGCGGCACCGGGGCCCATTCGCTGGATCCTGTGCACGCATACGCACGTGGATCATTCGCCCGGTGCAGCGCTACTGAAAGAACGCACGCGGGCTACTACCTATGGAATGGTCGCCAAGCATCAGGAACGGCAGGATCAGACCTTTGTGCCCGATAGCATCTTGGTTGACGGCGAACGCATTGAAGTTGCAGGTGTGACGCTACGCGTGTTGCACACTCCGGGTCATGCATCGAATCAGCTCTGCTTTTTGCTCGAAGACGAGAAAATGCTGTTTACCGGAGACCACATCATGCAGGGCTCGACGGTGGTGATCAATCCGCCGGACGGCAATATGTCGGACTATTTTGCTTCGCTCGAGCGGTTGTACCGCGAAGATATCGAATGGCTGGCACCGGGCCACGGTTTCCTGATGGAGCGTCCTCACGAAGTCGTGGAGCGGCTGATCCTGCACCGGCAGAACCGGGAAAACAAGGTTGTGAATGCACTGCGGAATGCAGGGCAGAGCAGCGTAGAAGGTCTCGTGCCTAGTGTCTATGACGACACGCCGGAGCGCATGCACCGCTTGGCGGCACGTTCGCTGTTGGCGCATTTGCACAAACTCGAAGTCGAAGGACGGGCAAGGTGCGATGACGGTGTGTGGCAACTGATAGACTGAAAACAAAACTTGTCAATCAGGCCGCGTAGTCAATCTTCAGTGACTGCCTGGTTCTTGTGCTTGTTCCAGCGCACGGCCCCGACACCACCGGCAAAGACCAGCGCAGCCATCATCCAGAACATCGCGGCGGCACCCAGTACCGAGCCGAACGCGCCGAATATGAGCGGCAGGAATACCTGGTTGCTGTGAATCACAGTGGAGCGCACGCCCAGCACTTCGCCAACGCGGCCTTCGGGGGAGGACGAGTGAACCAGCGACATGATGTTCGGTTGCGCAGCGCCCAGACCAAGCCCGAGCAGAAAAGCGATCGCCATCAGCGTCACACTCGAGGAGAACAGCGGGAACAAGGCGAAGGCCAGCGCTGCGCAAAACAGTGTGAAAGTCAGCACCTGCCATTCGGAAAATCGCTGTGACAAGGAAGGCATCGCCAGCCGGATGACGAAGGTGGCGAGCGCGAAACAGCCGAGCACGAAACCGATTTCCGAGGCAGACAGACCGACTTGCGTGCCGTGCACCGGGATCACGAATGATTGCAGGTCCCATGACATCGAGATCAACGCAGTGGCAACCAGCAAATGCCGCAGTTCTACGATTTTCAGCAACTCCAGCGGATGCATGGGTGCCGGTGGTTCTAACCGGCCGTGGCGTGAGGGCATCAGATCGCGGCTGGTCCATACCAGCAGCACCGCCAGCAATGCCACGATGACCAATGCGCCGAAAGCAGCGCGGTGCCCGAACGCATCAATGAGCATGCCGCTCAGGACAGGGCCGGTGAAACCGGATACCGAGGCACCCATGGCAAACCAGGCAAACGCGGCCGGGCGGCGGGCCGGATCGGCCCGTTCGCCGATGACTTGCTGGATGGAGAGCATCGTCAAAGCGGCGCCACTGCCAATCAACGACGCCGAGACGAGTAACGGGGCCAGATCTGCGGCGGCGTAGGAGAACATCGATGGCAGAATGGTGCCGCCCAGTATGAGCAGCGCGCCAACCAGCGTCGGGCGTTGCGGTCCGACTGCATCAACCCAGCGCCCGGCGCGAAGCGAAACCAGCATTGGCACCAGGGAAAACAACGCCAGGATCACACCCACGGTAAAGGTCGAGGCGTTGTTTGACAGTGCATACAAGGACGCCGTCATGCGTGCGCTGACGAATATCATGTGCGACAGTACCGCGATGGAAATCAGGCGAAGCAGGATCATTGCGCGTGCGGTCTGGAATGAGTAAAAACTGACAACATACTCCGCAAGGAAAACAAATGTCCAATCTCAAATTGAACCTGGTCGATCAGGGCCGTGGGGATCCCGCAATTGTCTTCATTCATGGCTTTACCTGTAATCTTTCCAGCTGGAATGAACAACTTTCCGCGTTGTCGGACAGTTACCGGTGTGTCGCCGTTGATTTGCCGGGCCACGGTGCTTCTGCCAGGCCGCGCGAAGCGACCATTGAATCTCTGGCGAGGGCCGTCAACGATACGCTTGAGGCACTGAAACTGAATGAGGCAGTCCTCGTGGGGCACAGTATGGGCTGCCGCCTCGTTTCGGAGATATATAGCCAGTCACCCGCGCGGGTTCGTGGACTCGTTCACATAGACGGCAGTGCTGTCGCGGCTGGCGATGCGGACGACGCGGTCAGAAAAATGACCGAAACGCTCGACCGTATCGGTATGGACGCTTTCATCGAGGAGCTCTATAAGGGCTTTTACGTCGACAGCACGCCTGCAGAGATCCGGGACTTCGTCAATGCAGGGATACCGGCGATTAAAGTGGACTTCGCCAGAGAACTCTGGCTCAACCTCGTTCGGTGGGATGCATCGCGCTCGCGTGCGTTATTAGCGAGCATCGGCGTGCCATTGCTGGCAATTCAGACCACCTTCCTTGATGCGAATCTCAAACGCGTATCGCTTGCGCCCGGGCAGACCACGCCGTGGCTGGATGAAATCAGGAATGCGGTGAACGACTTGACGATCGCGATCGTACCCGGCGTTGGCCATTTTCCCATGCTTGAAGCACCGCGGCAGACCAACGACGCAATCACGAAGTTCGTGCGACGGTTGACCTGAGACATGCAAATAGCACCGAGCGGCGTCGCGGGTGCCGTCAGGATATTTGAGCAAAGATCTCGATCAGACTCAATGAGTGATCGGCACGCGGTGATTCCTCAAGTGAACGTCACCGGTATTTGTTTTGTGCGGTTGACGCTCAAGGTGAACACGTCAGGCCGGGCGTAGTGTCCCGTGGCATCGAATTTACGGCGCGACGCTTGCACATCGGCGACGTCCAGATCGGCAACGAGCAGTCCTTTTTTCTGATGCATAGGTCCGGCCGCGACGCCACCGAACGGCCTGTAGATTACCGCATCACCCGGGTTTATCCATTCGTCCTTATCCGCAAAGAGTTCATCCCTGTAGGGAATATCATCCGGAATGTCGGCAGCTTGCAGTGATGTAGCGCAACCGATGACCCAACAGCCGCCTTCGCGCGCGATATGCTGCATGGTTGCCAGCCACGTTTCGCCACTGTCCCACGTCGGCGCAACATAGATCTCGATGTTCTGCGCGTAGAGCGCGTAACGCGCCAACGGCATGTAGTTTTCCCAGCAGATCAGCGCTCCGACCCTGCCGACCGCAGTGTCAACCACGTTCAGTCCGGAACCGTCACCGAATCCCCAGACCATTCTCTCCGGGTTGGTCGGCATGAGTTTGCGGTGGTTATTGGCGAGCCGGCCGTCCGCGTCGATAATGGCGCAGCTGTTGAATATCGTGCCACCGCTAACCGAGCCGTCGACCTCCTGATATCCGAGCACGACGACCACACCGTGTTCGCGCGCAGCAGCCTGCAAAGGCGCCAACCCATCCCTGCTCAGGTCCACCGAATTGGCGAGCAAACGCGCATAAAGTTCGTCGGTCTTGCGCATTCCACTGCCTGGTGCGAGCCGCCACACAAACGTTGGATAGCCGGGCAGCCAGGCTTCGGGGAATACAACCATCCCGCATCCTTTGCCCGCAGCCTGGGCGATCAGGTCGATCGCGCGTTCCATCGATTGTTGCAGATTCAGATAGACGGGCGGTTCCTGAATAACAGCGACTGTTGTCACGTTCCGTCTCCATTTTCCAAAGTGGGTGAGCGGCTCCGGGGCGATCTGTTCTTGCTTGCCTGGTGGCAGATGCGAGCTGCAAGTCGCCGGCGCCGTTGAATATACACCCGCTCTCAAATGCGCCAAAACCATTCCTGATCGAGGACTGCGCAATATCCCGTTGGTGCTCGTACACGTTCCCCGGAACGTGCTGCCGGTCCTCAAAGGTACGGGCATTCAAAACGCGCAGTTCAACCGGCAAAAAAAATCAACAACGCCTTTGATTCAGGCAAGAGATTC
>JASFUE010000159.1:0-7516 GCA_050050435.1 Burkholderiales bacterium
GCCTATGTTGACGAGGGCACCATGGTCGATACCTGGGCAACCGTCGGCTCCTGCGCCCAGATCGGCAAGAACGTCCACCTGTCGGGAGGCGTGGGCATCGGTGGTGTGCTCGAGCCGTTGCAGGCCAATCCGACCATTATCGAGGATGGCTGCTTTATCGGCGCCCGCTCCGAGATTGTCGAGGGCGTGATCGTGGGTGAAGGCTCGGTCATTTCCATGGGTGTTTACATTGGACAGAGTACAAAGATTTATAACCGCGAGACCGGCGAAGTGACTTACGGAAAAATTCCGGCAGGCTCAGTCGTGGTGTCGGGCAACCTGCCCGCCGCCAACGGCAAATACAGCCTGTACTGTGCAGTAATCGTGAAACAGGTCGATGCGAAAACGCGTGCCAAGACCAGTATCAACGACCTGCTGCGCGGAGACTGACACTCGCCCTGATCGCCGGCATTGATTACACACCAGCGAGGGCAACATGTTCATTGATCCGTTATTGAAGTTGATGGCCGAGAAGAATGCCTCCGACCTGTTTATTTCGGCGGGCGCTCCGATCTCGATCAAGATTCTCGACAGCATCATGCCGGTGAATCAGACGGTCATCGACGGCAATCTCACACAAAAGATTGCCGACGAGTTAATGGACGAGAGACAGTCCCAGGCCTTCGAGCAGGACTGGGAAATGAACTTCTCCCACGTCATGCCTGAGGTCGGCCGTTTCCGGGTGAACGTGTTCCGCCAGCGCAGCAACGTCGGTCTGGTCATCCGCTACCTGCGTAGCGGCACGCCGGGCATTGAAAAGCTTGGCCTGCCGAAAATGCTCAAGGAGCTGGTGCTGGAAAAACGCGGCTTCGTGCTGGTAGTGGGTTCAACCGGTTCGGGCAAGTCCACTACCCTGGCGGCGATGGTCGAACACCGCAACGCGATGAAACCGGGTCACATCCTCACCATCGAGGACCCGATGGAATTCGTGTTCAAGAACGACAAGTGCGTGATCAACCAGCGCGAGGTCGGCACGGATACGCACAGTTACGAGCACGCGCTGGTAAACGCCATGCGTGAAGCACCGGACATGATGATGATCGGTGAAATCCGCGACAAGCAAACCCTGCAGCACGCGCTGCTGTACGCGCAAACCGGTCACCTGTGCCTGTCAACACTGCACGCAAACAACAGCTATCACGCACTGAACCGGATCATCAACTTCTTCCCGTATGACGCGCGCCCGGCGCTGCTGGCAGACCTGGCGCTGAGTTTGCGCGCCATCGTCTCGCAACGACTGGTCAAGGCCAACGACGGGACGCTCAAACCGGCGGTGGAAGTAATGCTCAACACCAAGCTGGTCGCCGAGCACATTCGCAAGGGCGAGATCGAGGCAGTACGCGATGCCATGGCGCAAAGTCTTACGCCAGGATCGAAAACCTTCGAGCAGGCGCTGTTCGAACTGTATCAGCAAGGCGCCATCTCCAAGGACGAAGCGCTGCACAATTCCGATTCGTCGACCAACCTGTCGTGGCTGATCAACAACTACGAACAGAAAGCCGCGGGCAAACTGGGCGAAAGCCCGACCGGGCGCATGATCTCGAAACCGGGCGGCGGTTACTCGTTCAGCGAAATCAAACTGAACGTAGACGAAAAGAACTGAGCTCACTGCCGGACGAATATCCGGAAGGCATATCGGGGCGAGCTACAGGCTCGCCCCTTTTTTTTGTTAAAGTCCACGATCCATGAGCTCAGATACCCTTGACCTCGCAACCGAGTTGATCGCGCGCCAGTCCGTAACGCCGGACGATGGCGGCTGTCAGGATGTCATTGCCCGGCGCCTGGAGAAGATCGGCTTTCGCGCCGAACCAATGCGTTTTGGCGAAGTGGACAACCTGTGGCTGCGCCGTGGCGATGCGACACCGCTGCTGTGCTTTGCCGGGCATACCGATGTGGTACCACCGGGGCCGCTGGATCAATGGGGCTCGGACCCGTTCAAGCCGGAGATCAGGGACGGACATTTATATGGCCGCGGCGCGGCCGACATGAAAACCTCGCTGGCAGCCTTTGTAGCCGCCATTGAGCAATTCGTCGGTGAACACCCCGCACATGGCGGCTCGCTGGCGCTGCTGCTCACCTCTGACGAAGAAGGCCCGGCAAAGGACGGCACGGTACGCGTTGTCGAAACGCTCAAGGAGCGCAGCGAGCGCATCGATTACTGCGTGGTTGGCGAGCCGACGTCGGTGGAACGGCTGGGCGACATGATCAAGAACGGGCGGCGCGGATCATTATCGGGCGAGATTGTGGTCAGGGGAGCGCAGGGGCATGTCGCCTACCCGCATATGGCGCGCAACCCGGTGCATCTGTTCGCGCCGGCACTGGCCGAGCTGGCGGCGGAAAAATGGGATGAAGGCAACGATTTCTTTCCGCCAACGACGTGGCAGGTTTCGAACATCAATGCCGGCACCGGGGCGACCAATGTCATCCCGGGTGAGCTGCGCGCGCACTTCAATTTCCGCTTTTCACCGAAGAGCACGGTCGAGCAACTACAGCAGCGCGTGGGCGACATACTCGATAGCCACAAGCTCGACTACAAGATCGACTGGTCGCTGTCGGGCAAACCGTTCATGACCAAGCGCGGCAAGCTGGTGAATGCGGTCAGTGACGCAATCAGGGAGGTAACCGGCATCGAGCCGCAGTTATCCACCACCGGCGGCACTTCGGACGGGCGTTTCATTGCCGATATTTGCGAAGAAGTGGTCGAACTGGGTCCGGTGAACGCATCCATTCACAAGATCGACGAGAACATCGCAGTGGCGGATGTCGATACCCTCTCGCGCATCTATTATCAGACGATCTCACGGCTGCTCTCCGGTGGCTGAGAACGCCGATTCCATTTATACCGATTATCCGCCCACCGATTTCATTCGAACGGTGCGCGACCTGCTGCGCTATGCGGTGAGCCGCTTCAACGCTGCGGGACTGTCATTCGGCCACGGTACCGACAATGCCTTCGACGAAGCCGCCTACCTGGTGCTGCACTCGCTACACCTGCCGCTTGACCGGCTTGAACCGTTCCTCGACGCTGCACTGTCACCAGCCGAGATCAAGGAAGCGCTGGAACTGATCCATATGCGCATTGAGAAACGCCTGCCTGCGGCGTACCTGACGAAAGAAGCCTGGCTCGGGTCGTTGCGCTTCTATGTCGACGAGCGCGTGATCGTGCCGCGCTCGCATATTGCCGAATTGCTCGGCGAGCAGTTAGCGCCGTGGATCACTGACCCCGGGACGGTGACCAATGCCCTGGACCTGTGCACCGGGTCGGGCTGCCTGGCCATTTTGCTGGCACATGCGTTTCCATTGGCGCACGTTGATGCTACCGACCTGTCCACTGACGCGCTCGAAGTCGCCCGGCGCAACGTCAACGACTACGGATTGCAATCGCGCATCGCCCTGCACCAGTGCAATCTGTTCGGCAGTCTCGATGCCACCTATGACGTGATCATTTCCAATCCGCCGTATGTCGATTCGGGAACGATGCTTGGTCTGCCGAAGGAGTATCGCGCCGAGCCGTCACTGGCGCTTGCCGCCGGAGACGACGGGCTGGACGTCATCCGGCCCATTCTCGACCAGGCCAGTGCGCACCTCTCGCCCGGCGGGGTGCTGGTGGTCGAGGCCGGGCACGATCGCCCGGTGCTCGAAGATGCTTATCCCGATCTGCCTTTTGTCTGGCTGGAAACGCGCGCCGGAGCCGATTTCGTCTTTTTGCTCACTGCCGAGGATTTGCGCGCCGGTTCCCTGTAAGGCAGCACCACCGGCGGCACGCTGCCGACCCAGTCGAGCAGGTTGCGGATTTCTGCTTCCTTCAGCTCCACCCAGGCGCTGCGGCGCAGGCTCGCCGGCAGCGAGACAATGCCAAAACGCACGCGCATGAGCCGGCTCACGCGATAGCCCAGCGCTTCGAACATGCGGCGCACCAGGCGATTGCGCCCTTCGCTGACTACCAGCCGGTACCAGTGATTACGCCCTTCTCCGCCATGCGGTTCGATGCTCTCGAACCTGGCAACGCCGTCGGTGAGTTTCACGCCGGTGCACAGCTTGCGCATGTCATTCTTGCTGACTGTCCCGTAAATACGAACGGCGTATTCGCGCTCGACATCGAAGCGCGGATGCATCAGGCGGTTGGCAAGCTCACCGGAGGTGGTGAACACCAGCAGGCCGCAGGTATTGAAATCGAGCCGGCCGATCGCCAGCCACTTGGCGTTGCGGATCACCGGTAGCTTCTCGAATACGCTGGTGCGCCCCTTCGGATCGTCGCGCGAGACGATTTCACCTTCGGGCTTGTGATAGAGGATGACGCGCGGCAGGCGCGTGGTCACCTTGAACTGCAAGCGGCGCCGGCCGACCTGGATCAGGTCTTCGGTGGTCACACGCTGTCCGAGTATGGCAACCTCGTCGTTGACCTTGACCTTGCCGCCCTTGATCAGCTCTTCCATGGCTCGGCGCGAACCCAGCCCCGACTGGGCCAGCACCTTTTGCAGTTTCTGCGACTTTGGCAACACCGGCGTCTTGGATGGCGGTGCGGGCTCGTTCTGCGTTTTGGCAGCACGCTTGGCAGGCGGGCGAAGCGGCTTGCGCGAGGCTCGCGCAATCTTTGGCGTGGATTTTGGTTTGCCGCGCCGCGCTGGCTTGGCGGTCTTGGCGGTCTTGGATGCGGTTGTCATGTCGTGGGCACGCGATCAGTCATTCGACCGGTCGACGTTCGATGACCGATTGCGCAAGTGTACCGCTGTCCACGTGTTCGAGTTCACCGCCTACCGGCAGGCCGCGTGCGATGCGGGTAACCTTGATGCCGCGCGCGCCGAGCATCTCGGCAATGTAGTGCGCGGTGGCTTCGCCTTCGACAGTGAAATTGGTGGCGATGATGACTTCATTCACCTGGCCGTCGGTTGCCCGCTTGACCAGGCGATCCAGATTGATTTCCTTCGGGCCAATGCCATCCAGTGGCGACAGGCGACCCAGCAGCACGAAGTACAGGCCGCGGTAGGCCTGTGCCTGTTCCATCATCGCGACATCGGCCGGCATTTCCACCACGCACAGCAGGCTCGCGTCGCGCCGCGGTGAACTGCACAGCTCGCATAGCGGTTCTTCAGTGAAGTTGTTGCACTTCTCGCAATGGCGGATGCGTTCCATGGCCTGTTCGAGTGATCTGCCAATGCGTCGCGCGCCCTCGCGATCGTGCTGCAACAGGTGGTAGGCCATGCGTTGCGCAGACTTGGGACCAACACCGGGCAGGCGCCGCAAGGCCTCGACCAGTTCCTCAAGAGTGGACGGTGTTTTCATGATGCGTGGCTGCGGATAACACCCGTCACGGGCGCATCGCGCCCGCTGGGGACCATATTCAGAATGGCAGCTTCATCCCCGGTGGCAGCGGCAGCCCGGCGCCGAGACCGGACATCTTTTCCTGTGTCGTGGTCTCCACCTTACGTACTGCGTCGTTCACGGCGGCCGCGACCAGGTCCTCGATCATCTCCTTGTCGTCGCTCATCAGGCTGTCGTCAATGCTGATGCGCTTGACGTCGTGACGTCCGGTCATGATCACTTTGACCATTCCTGCGCCGGCCTGCCCTTCGACTTCCATCGCGGCAATTTCTTCCTGTGCCTTCTTGAGGTTTTCCTGCATCTCCTGGGCCTGTTTCATCAAGCCCGCGAGTTGTCCTTTCATCATGGCGTTTCTCCAAATTCCGCGTTAAATGTCGATTCAAACAATCAGACTCGACGGTTGAGGACTTCAATAGTCTCCGGAAGTTTCCAGTATTGCCCGATCAATTGAATAAAGCGTACCGAACGCGCAGTAGTTTCTTCAACAAGTTCTCAGACCGGTTTGATCGAGTCGTCTATCACCCTGGCATCCATATTCTCGACCAGGTCCCTGACAAAAGGATCGGTATCGATTGCCTCGATGGCGTGATCGAGCTTTTCCTTCGCTTCACGGTCTGCCAGCGCGGCAGGCGTCTCGCCATTGCCACCGATTTCGATTTTCAGGCGCAGGCGCGGGCCAAAGCGCTCGCGCAATACCGACTGCAGTTTTTCATTGTATGCCGGCTCGGACAAATGGCGGTGCGCTTCGGGAACCGACAACTCGAGCACGTTGCCATCGAAGCGTCTGAGTTCGCAGTGATCGGCCAGCATGCGCGCCATGCCGCCGATCTTGAGTTCATTCACCAGTGCCGGCCAATCGCGGATTTCAGTCGCTGCCGGTTGCGCTGCCCCATATTCGGGTGCCGTCGGTGCTTGGGCCTGCGGCGCCGTTGCCGGCGCAGTTGTCGTTGTGGCTGCCGGCGCCGCTGAGGTTGCCGCCGCCACCGGTTTGCTGCGCGCTGGCGCCTTGCCCGCCGGGATTTTCTTCGCGGCCGCACCGGGCGGGACCGCTGCTGACGCTGCCCCGGCGGCATCCACGGGATAGAAAGTCAGCATGCGCAACAGGCTCATGGTAAAGCCGGCGTATTCGTCCGGGGCCAGGCCCAGATCGCGCCGGGCAAGCAAGGCAATCTGGTACATCAACTGCAAGGCTTCCGGGTCGCTGCGCTCGACCAATAAGACCAGTGCGTCGTGATCGGGGTCGTCCTCGGCCAGCGCCGAGGGAATGCTTTTCGCCAGTGCGAGGCGGTGCAGCAGCGTTGCCAGTTCTTCCAGCGCGGCATCGAAAGACAAGCTGCGCTCGGCCATGCGGTCTGCCTGTGCGATTGCCGCAGCACCATCGCCATCGATGATGGCGCGAACAATTTCGATCAAGTAGGAGCGGTCAACGGCGCCGAGCATGTCGCGCACCGGCGCTTCCTCGACCTTGCCGGCACCGTGGGCAATGGCCTGATCGAGCAGCGACAGTGCATCGCGCATGCTGCCCTGCGCCGCATGCGCGAGCAGCACCAGAGCGGCATCTTCGGCTTCGACCGATTCATTGTCGATAATGTTTCGCAACTGTGCACGTATCTGCGGTGCCGGAATCTGTTTGAGGTTGAATTGCAGGCAGCGCGATAAGACCGTAACCGGGACTTTTTGCGGGTCGGTGGTGGCGAGCACGAATTTCACATGCTCGGGCGGCTCTTCGAGTGTCTTGAGCATGGCGTTGAACGCCGAGCGCGAGAGCATGTGCACTTCGTCGATCACATAGACCTTGTAGCGTCCCGCCGTCGGCGCATACATGGCGTTGTCGAGCAGCTCGCGCATGTTATCGACCTGGGTGTTGGACGCAGCATCGAGTTCAAGCACGTCAACAAAGCGTCCGGCATCGATTGCCACACAGGAATCGCAAGTGCCGCACGGCTCAGCGGTCACGCCCTTTTCGCAGTTGAGCGACTTGGCGACGATGCGCGCGAGAGTGGTCTTGCCGACACCGCGGGTGCCGGTGAATAGCCAGGCATGGTGCAAGCGCTGCTGTTCCAGCGCGTTGGTCAACGCGCGGACCACGTGCTCCTGACCAACCAGCTCGGTGAACTTCTTCGGGCGCCATTTTCTGGCCAGCGCCAGTGTCATC
>JASFUE010000160.1:0-7490 GCA_050050435.1 Burkholderiales bacterium
TTTCACGGCGGGCTGCGATATGTGGCTTTGACAGGCTCAGACAGAGTGCGCTATTCGGTGCCGCCAAAGTGCCGGGTAGCCAAGGCATCCGGAACAACATTTTTGCGGCCGAACAACGCTTCCGGTAGGATTATAGCTTTTCTCTATCTGACAGAGGGTTACGGACCATCTGTTCGGATGTTGCGGCGCATGAAATGACAGAATTCTCACGAATCCAGCGGCTTCCGCCGTACGTTTTCAACATTACCGGTGAGCTGAAAATGGCCGCGCGGCGCCGTGGCGAGGACATTATCGATCTGTCGATGGGTAATCCGGACGGACCGACGCCCAAACACATTGTGGACAAACTGGTGGAAACGGCACAGCGTCCCAATACCCATGGCTATTCCGTATCCAAAGGCATCCTGCGATTGCGCAAGGCGATTTGCGGATGGTACGAGCGGCGTTATGGCGTCGAATTCGACCCGGAAACCGAAGCGATCGTCACCATCGGTTCGAAGGAAGGTATAGCGCATCTGGCGCTGGCGACACTGGAGCGCGGCGACATCGTGCTGGTGCCGAATCCGAGCTACCCGATACATATTTATGGCCCGGTCATCGCGGGTGCGGACATCCGCCATGTACGTAACACGCCGGATGTCGATTTCTTCGAAGAGCTGGAGCGTGCGCTCAAGGATACGTTTCCCCGCCCGAAAATGCTGATCGTCAATTTCCCCAGCAATCCGACGACAGAGTGTGTCGACCTGGCGTTTTTCGAGCGGCTCATCGCGCTGGCCCGCGAATATGGCATTTATGTGGTGCATGACCTGGCCTACGCGGACATCGTGTTCGACGGTTACAAGGCGCCGTCGATCATGCAGGTGCCCGGCGCAAAAGACGTGGCGGTTGAATTTTTTACCATGTCGAAAAGCTACAACATGGCGGGCTGGCGCATCGGTTACATGGTCGGTAATCCCGACCTGGTCGGAGCATTGGCGCGCATCAAGAGTTATCACGACTACGGCACGTTCACGCCGCTGCAAGTGGCCTCGATTGTTGCGCTCGAAGGACCGCAGCAGTGCGTCGAGGACATACGTGCAACCTATGAACGCAGACGCGATGTGATGGTCAGGGGGCTGCATGCCGCTGGCTGGATGGTCGATAATCCCAAGGCAGCCATGTATATCTGGGCGAAGATCCCGGAGGCTTATGCCGAGATGGGATCGCTCGAGTTTTCCAAGAAGTTGCTCAATGACGCAAAACTGGCGGCGGCACCCGGCGTGGGCTTTGGCCACTATGGCGACACGCATGTACGCCTGGCGTTGATCGAAAATGAAGCGAGGATCCGCCAGGCGGTTCGCGGCATCAAGGAAATGTTCCGCAAGGACGGTCTCCTCAACACGCCTGCTGGCGTCAAGAAAGACTCCGCGCGCGCTGCATGATTGCGTAAACACCTTCTGTTATTCGATTTGTCCGATGGCCGCTGCTGTCGGACGATGGTGATATGCCGCGGCAAATGAACAGGGAAGCGTGCCGGCGAAATTTTCGCCGGCATACGCGTTTGAGGACATAGTTTTATGAAACCGATGAATATCGGGTTGTTGGGTGTCGGTACCGTTGGCGGCGGCACTTATGGCGTCTTGCGGCGCAACCGCGACGAAATTTCACGCCGCGCCGGGCGCGAAATCGTCGTGCGCGCCGCTGCGGCGCGGAATCTGGTCAAGGCACGGCAAGTCGTCGGCCCGGAAGTCGAACTCAGTGACGACCCGTTCAGTATTGTGGCGCACCCGGATATCGAGATCGTCGCGGAGTTGATCGGCGGCACCGATCTGGCCCGGGAGCTGGTACTTGCTGCGATTGATCATGGCAAGCATGTGGTGACGGCCAACAAGGCACTGCTGGCGGCTCACGGCAACGAAATTTTCGAAGCGGCGCAGGCGAAAGGAGTCAGTGTTGCCTTCGAAGCGGCAGTGGCCGGCGGCGTTCCGATCATCAAGGCATTGCGCGAAGGCCTGACGGCCAACCAGATTGAATGGGTTGCCGGGATTATCAACGGCACGACAAACTACATTCTCTCGGAGATGCGCGACACCGGTGCACCGTTTGCCGACGTTCTGGCACAGGCCCAGCAACTCGGTTATGCCGAAGCGGATCCGACGTTTGACATCGAGGGCGTGGATGCCGCCCACAAGCTCACGATCATGGCCGCACTGGCCTTCGGTATTCCGTTCCAGCTCGACAAGGTGTACACCGAGGGCATTTCGAATCTGGCGAAAGTCGATATCCGTAATGCCGAGGAATTTGGCTACCGTATCAAGTTGCTCGGCATTACCAAACGCACTGCCGAAGGCATCGAGTTGCGTGTGCATCCAACGCTGATTCCACGCCGGCGCCTGATTGCAAACGTCGAGGGGGCGATGAATGCCATTCTGGCCAAGGGCGATGCGGTCGGGCCGACGCTGTACTACGGGGCCGGGGCCGGAGCGGAGCCAACGGCTTCGGCGGTGATTGCCGACCTGGTGGATATTACGCGCATGCACACTGCCGATCCGGATCACCGGGTGCCGCATCTGGCGTTTCGCTCTGATCGGCTCTCGGATACACCGGTGCTGCCGATGGGCGAGGTGCAGTCATGCTATTACCTGCGCATGGGGGTGGTGGATCAGCCGGGTGTGCTGGCCGACATCACCCGGGTTCTGGCCGATCAGGAAATTTCGATCGAGGCGATGCTGCAACGCGAACCGGCGGAGGATGAAACCGAGGTCAACATCATTTTCCTGACGCACATGACCAGAGAGAAAAACATCGATGCAGCCATCAAGCGTATCGAGAAGCTGCCGGTCACAACAGGCTCGGTAACGCGAATGCGCATAGAGTCATTGGACGGAAAATAGAATTGGAGTCACCGGACGGAAAATAAAACCGGGCGGCGTTGCGCGACAGGCGAGAAGGGGCAGCGGCGGCGGGGCAACCGTCACATTGTTCAGTAATAATCGGGGGGAGTGAGAACGGAAGTTCTCGTCCAGATCATCAAAGCACACAAAAAATGCATATGACCAGTCATTACACGGGGCTCATCAATCGCTATCGTGATCGCTTGCCGGTATCGGCAGATACATCGGTGGTGAC
This sequence comes from Burkholderiales bacterium, assembly GCA_050050435.1. GTDB lineage: Bacteria > Pseudomonadota > Gammaproteobacteria > Burkholderiales > Eutrophovitaceae > SG8-40. The sequence goes on from JASFUE010000160.1 coordinate 3,109, forward strand.
GCTGAATGAGGGCAATACGCCGCTGATCGAGTTGACCAATTTGCCGAAACTGTTGCGCAAGGATGTACGCATCCTGTGCAAGTTCGAAGGCCTGAACCCGACCGGTTCGTTCAAGGACCGTGGCATGACGATGGCGGTGACCAAAGCAGTCGAGGGCGGATCGAAGGCCATCATCTGCGCCTCGACAGGTAACACGTCGGCGTCGGCGGCAGCGTATGCCGCACGCGCGGAAATTCGCTGCTTCGTGTTGATTCCGGAAGGCAAGATTGCACTTGGAAAATTGTCGCAGGCGATGATGCACGGCTCGGTCGTCATCCAGATTCGCGGCAACTTCGATGATGGCATGCGACTGGTGCAGGAACTGGCGAAGACGATGCCGCTGGATATCGTCAACTCCATCAATCCGTTCCGCCTGCAGGGGCAGAAGACAATCGCGTTCGAAGTGCTGGAAGCACTTGGTGATGCGCCGGATTATCACGTGCTGCCGGTGGGCAATGCGGGCAACATTTCGGCGCACTGGATCGGTTACAGTGAAGCTGCCGGAATGAGCTGTGGCAGTTGTAACCATTGCGATGGCAATTGTCCTTATCTCGGGGACAAGCTGGCAACGCGGCGGCCGATCATGGTCGGTTATCAGGCCAGCGGTGCCGCGCCGTTTCTGCGCGGACACATGGTGGACCATCCGGAAACGGTTGCTACGGCAATTCGCATCGGCCATCCGGTTTCATGGGATCTGGCATGGGCGGCGAAGAACGAATCGGGTGGCTGGTTCGACGAATGCACTGATGAGGAAATACTTCGCGGGCAGAAACTGCTGGCCGAATCCGAAGGTATTTTTTGCGAGCCTGCCTCGGCGGCCTCCATTGCCGGCTTGTGCAAGGACCTGGAAAAAGGCTTGATCGGCGAAGGCTCGACCATTGTCTGCACGCTGACCGGTCATGGTCTCAAGGATCCGGATACCGCTATCGAGCAAAGCACCAAACCGGTTGTCGTCGATGCGAAGCGCGACGCGATCGAATCAGTTATCGCCAAGCATCTGGAAGGTTGACGGCACCATGGCGACGGCAGGATTTGATGACGCGCGCGAGTTCTGGGACGAGCGGTTCGCCACCGACACCTATATATTCGGTACCGAGCCGAATGTGTTTCTGGCTTCGCACAAGGCGTTGTTCAAGCCGGGTATGCGTGTGCTGGCGGTTGCCGACGGGGAAGGGCGAAACGGAGTGTGGCTGGCGCAGCAAGGCTGCGAAGTTTTGTCGATCGATGTTTCGCCGATTGCGATCGACAAGGCGCGCAAGCTGGCCGAGCAGCGCGGCGTACAGGTTCAGTTCGAGTGCGCCAACCTGATGGACTGGGACTGGCCGCAAGGCAGCTTCGATGTAGTCATCTGCATTTTCATTCAGTTTGCATCTCCGGCCGAACGCAAGGTGCTGTTCGAAGGGTTTGCGACTGCGCTCAAACCCGGTGGCGTGCTGTTGCTGGAAGGCTATGGGGTCAAGCAGCTTCAGTACACTTCGGGCGGCCCGGGCAAGGTGGCGCATTTGTACACGCTCGAGATGCTCAGGGACGCTTTTGCAGATTGGCAAATCGACGAGCTTCGGGAATACGAGGCGGTTCTGGACGAAGGCCCGCGTCATAGCGGCAAAGCAGCGCTGGTCGATATGATCGCCAGGACACCCGCTGCCTGATAACGTCCAGCCTGATAGTGCAGTCGTTTTTCGCGGACTGCTAGTTCATTGATACGAAGCGCATCGACAGATCGATGGCTGTAATGTCCTTGGTCAGGTCGCCGATGGAAATTCGATCGACGCCGGTTTCGGCAATCTCGCGCACGTTTTCAAGAGTGATGCCGCCTGACGCTTCCAGCTCGGCACGGCCGGCGGTGAACTTGACAGCATCGGCCATGCGCGGGGGCGTGAAATTATCGAGCAGGATAAGCCGGGCGCCACTGACAATGGCTTGCTCGAGCTGCTCGATGGATTCGACCTCGATCTGTATCGGAATTCCGGAATTCATTTCAGTGGCACGTGCCAGCACTTGTGCGACGCCGCCGGCGGCCGCGATGTGGTTTTCCTTGATCAGGATTCCGTCGTAGAGGCCAATGCGGTGGTTGACGCCACCGCCGGTCTTGACCGCGTATTTCAGCGCCAGCCTGAGACCGGGAATGGTTTTGCGGGTATCGAGGATGGCGGCACGTGTCCCGGAGACAGCCTGCACATAAGCATGTGTTTTCGTCGCGACCGCAGATAGTGTCTGCAGGAAATTGAGCGCTGTCCGCTCGCCAGTCAACAGTGGCCGGGCCGGGCCTCGCAAGTCGCAGATTTCGGTCTTCGCGGCAACCTTGTCACCATCCAATGCGTGCCACTGAATCTGGATGCGCTGGTCGAGTTGGTGGAATACCGCTTCGAGCCAGCCGCTGCCACACAAGATGCAGTCTTCACGTGTGACGATGCGCGCGTGCGCATGGACTTGTTCGGCAATCAGGGACGCAGTCGCGTCACCGCTGCCGACGTCTTCGGCAAGCGCCTGGCTGACGGCGCGTTCGATGTCGCTTTGCAGCTCCGGTTCCATGATCATTTTTTTACCAGGTGTTCGGAATCGATCACCAATTTACTAAAGTCGAATGAGGCGTTCGGGCAGCACGTGAAGGCGTCATGTCGAAGAACGCCTGAACCACGACGATCCTATCAGGACCCGCTGTCCAGTTTCCTCTTGATGGTGACCGCGCCGCGAATCTGTCCGGCGTAGTAACCGGTTGCCTGGTCGTTGGGATACTCCTGTTGCAGTCGGGCGCGTACGGATCGAGGAATGGTTTCATCGCTGCCGTGGCAGGTCAGGCACAATGGTTTGACCGGCAACGCCATCATGTAGCGGAAGTATTGCCCCTCCGGCTCGCTGACGACCTCGCTGAATTCGAGGTTTGCGGTGTTTCTGCCGGATGCCGCGGCGCCGTTGAAGCGCAACAGCACCTCTTGCTCCCATGGGTCGGCCAAGCCAATCAGCGGATTACGTGGCTTCAGGCTGACCCGCGATACTTTCCAGCCGGTCTGGCGTGACAGTTGCCCGGCGAGCGACGGCGCGGTGTCGCGGCAAACGCCAACCGCGCCCTCTGGTCCGGATTGCGCCAGAGCCTGCTTTAGCGCGGCGCCAAGCTGCTTGACGAGGTCGCGTGATGTCTGGCGCGCTTCTCGGGCCATCGCCCGCTGGTCCTGTTCTGAGGGTTGTTCGGCGGCTGCCGGCGTGGCCAGCAGCAAGGAGGTGAGCGGTATCATCAGCAGGCGATTCATTTGACGTGGCGTTCCTTGATTGAAGCGGGCAATTTGCCAGCTTTGCGCAGTACGTGCAACGCGAGGCAGTGCGCAGTGCCGGGACGGTAAATTGCAGTGGCAGAGCTTGAAATGGGCGTCGCTTAACCCCACTTTGAGTGTAATGACATATCGAGGATGGAAACATGCGTCTGGATAAGCTGACAACCCGATTTCAACAAGCACTGGCCGAAGCGCAAAGCATCGCCGTGGGGAATGACAACCCCTATATCGAGCCGCAGCATGTACTCAGCGCGCTGCTCGCGTCCGAGGACGGATTTACGGCTTCGCTGCTGTCTCGCGCCGGTGTGCGCGTCAATGCGCTTGCCGAGGCATTGCGCGAATCGATCAAGCGTTTACCCAAAGTGGAGGGGCACGGCGGTGAAGTCAACCTGTCGCGCGATCTCGCAAATCTGCTGAACGTCACCGACAAGATGGCTCAGACAAGGGGCGATCAGTTCATCGCCTCGGAATTGTTCCTGCTCGCACTGGCCCAGGACAAGGGCGCAACAGGCAAGTTGTTTCGCGAGCACGGCGCCGAACCGCAAGCGCTCGAGCAGGCCGTCGAGGCGGTTCGAGGCGGGCAGAATGTCGATAGCGCCGAGGCCGAGGGCCAACGCGAAGCATTGAAGAAATTCACGCTCGATCTGACCGAGCGTGCCCAGCAGGGCAAACTCGATCCGGTTATCGGCCGTGACGACGAGATCCGGCGCTGCATCCAGATCCTGCAGAGGCGTACCAAGAACAACCCGGTTCTGATCGGCGAACCCGGAGTAGGCAAGACGGCCATCGTCGAAGGTCTGGCGCAGCGCATCGTCAATGAAGAGGTGCCGGAATCCCTGAAAGGCAAGCGGGTGCTGGTGCTGGACATGGCGGCTTTGCTTGCTGGCGCCAAGTACCGTGGCGAATTCGAGGAGCGGCTGAAGAGCGTATTAAAGGAACTTGCTCAAGATGAAGGGCAGACCATTGTATTTATTGATGAACTACATACGATGGTGGGTGCTGGTAAAGCCGAGGGTGCAATCGATGCGGGCAACATGCTGAAGCCGGCACTGGCTCGCGGTGAACTGCACTGTA
>JASFUE010000161.1:0-7474 GCA_050050435.1 Burkholderiales bacterium
CGACAATGAGAGTGCGTCAGTACCATAGAACATCGGCTGATGGCATTGCGCGCAGCTTTGCTTGCCGTCAGTAGAAACCCGCGGTTCAAAAAACAGCATGCGACCCAGCGCGATCTGGTCCGTGTTCAGAGGGCGATCCGCCGTTTCCGCGTACTTTGGCAGCGGACTGAACAACGCCTGGGCACGCGCCAGCAAGTCAGCATTGCCGTCATCTGCAGATACCAGTGGCGCTACGAGAAACACCGAGGACGCCACTACGGCAACACCGAGGATAACCACCTTTCCGAATTTCAACATGGACCTTCTCCCATGAAAATTATTGCTTTCACTTCGATTGCGCTCGCCAGTCACGCTCGGCATCGTCCCATGCCGCCAGCGGCTGCAAGTCGGGTACCCAGGCAAGCCCGGTCTTGGCGTCCGACGAACGTACTTCGGGTGACACCACCACATCAAGTAACGCCGGCCGGTTCGCCATGGCGCGTTCGATTGCGCCCGCCAGATCTTCCTGCTTTTCGACGCGTTCGGCGTGCATGCCGAATGCCCGCGCCATCTGCGCATGATCCGCAACCTGCAACGTCGTGCCAACAACTTTTCCGTGCGTGTCGTTCTGATCATGCACCTCGATCTGCCAGGCACCGTTGTTGGCCACCACGATCAACACCGGTGCTTTGTGACGCACCGCGGTGTCGATTTCCATGGCATTGAAACCGAAAGCGCCATCGCCGGTGGCAACCACCACCTGCCTGTCCGGCAACGCCAGGCTCGCGGCGACACCGAAGGGCGTGCCGATGCCGATGCAGCCGAGCGAACCCGGATCGAGATAAGTCGATGAGTTCAACCCGACTCTGGCGAAACTGAGGAAATCACCACCATCGGCGATGACGACCGCGTCGGGTTTGAGTTGCGCCTGCAATTCGGCCAGAACCCGGTTCGGGTGTATCCGCCCCTGCTTGTCGGCGGGTGCCGCCTTCATCGTCTCTTGCAGCTTGCGCGCGCGTTCCTCATGCTTCGTTCGCAGTCCATCGATCCATGTCTTGTCGACCACGGGGGAGCGTCCTTTCGCGGCGCGAACGATTGCCGCCAGCGCGGCAGCCGGCTGCGCGAACAACTCGACGCTGCCGCGCCGGTTATCACGCAGTTCCGAGGGCACGTCACCGATACGCACGAACTTCGCCTCGCCAAATACCGCGGGCGAGCCGTAGGCCAACTGGAAGTCCAGCCGCCGGCCCACGGTCACGACAACGTCGGCATCACCCATGACCTTGCCACGCATCGCCGCGACAACGCTCGGATGATCGTCGGAAATAATGCCTTTGCTCTCGCCGGTGTCCAGATAGGCCGCACCTAGCGTATCAAGGAAAGCACGCAGTTCGGGCCCGGCGCCGCGTGCACCACGGCCACTGATCACCAGCGGTTTCTTTGCCGACCACAACAAGTCGACCGCAGCGGCCACATCCTCTTCATCGGGCAAGCGCGCACGGCACGGCTTCGGTCGGAAGTGTTCTTCCAGTTGCAGTGCCTTGGGCACTTCGGCACGCAGCGTGTCGGTGGGAAAGTCCAGATACACCGGCCCGGGTTCGCCGCCCTGGCCAAACGCACGCGCCACCGCCTCGTCGAGCTCCTGCAACATCAGCGAAGCCTCGCGTACCGTGCGTGCATAGCGGGTGATCGAGCGAACGAGATCGGTGTGAACCACATCCTGCAACGCACCGCGATTTTCCTGCTGACGCGGCGGCACGCCCGAGAGGACCAGTACCGGCGCGCGCGACACGTGCGCATTGGCAATGCCGGTCATCGCGTTGGTCACGCCCGGCCCGGCGGTGACCAGCGCCACGCCCAGTTGACCGGTCAGTTCGGCATGCGCGTGGGCCATGTAAACAGCCGCACGCTCGTCACGCACGTCGATGATCGGAATGCCTTCAGCGTCGATGCGCATCCACATCGGCATGATGTGGCCACCGCACAGAGCGAAGATGCGATCGACGCCGCGCGCCTTGAGAAAGCGGGCAATCACGCCCGCTGCGGTATCCGGAGTAAGTGGTGATGGAGTCATGGATGCCGATTCCTGTTGTATCAGTGAGTCGCTGCTTTCTTCTGCTTCTTGAGTTTGCGCAGGTCGATCGCGCCCGGCTGTTGGCGCGGATCGGTTCCCGCGGGAAAGATGTGGATCTTCTGCACCTTGGCTGACGTGCCGGTGGGAAGCTTGTCGACGAACAGAACCCAGCCCGGTGCCTTGAAATAGGCCATACGCTCGTAGCACCAGTCGAACAGCTCACGGGCCAGGGCATCGCGCGCCCCGGCATTTGAGACATCGTCTGGAAATTTGGCAATGATGCAAGCCATCACCTCTTCCTCGCGCACTTCGTCCGGCGCGGCGAGAACGGCGACCTGTTTCACCTTGTCATGCGAGGTGAGGCAGGCTTCGATCTCGGCCGCGGCAATGTTTTCGCCGGAGCGGCGGATGATGTTTTTCTTGCGATCGACGAAATACAGCATGCCAGTCTCGTCGCGTACGACCGAGTCGCCGGTATGAAACCAGCCATCGCGCCAGGCTTCTTCGGTTGCTTCGTCGTTCTTCAGGTAGCCGGAGAAGAAACCCTTGCGAGGCGTCTTCGCACTGTGGCGGATGAGCATTTCGCCGGGTTGGTTCGGCGGCAGCTCGCGACCCTCATCGTCGGCCACGCGCACCTCGACCCAGTCGTTGGCGCGGCCGAATGCACGAGTGTGAATCGCACGTGGCTCGATGCTGTCACTGATCAACCGTCCGGTCTCGGTCATCGCCCACATTTCGACTACCGGAAAACCGAAGCGCTTTTCGAAAACTTCATGCTGGCTCGGCTCGATGCCCGCGCACAGAGAGAAGCGGACCTCGTGCTGTTGTTCTTCAGGGCACTCCGGCAACTTGAGCAGAATGTTGGGAATGATGCCCTGGAACTGCGCGGCGTTCGCGCGCGTGGCAATCAGATCTTTCCACCATGTACTCGCATGGAAGCGATCGGGAAAGATCAGGCATCCGCCGATGAGAAGCAGTGCAGGCGTCGATACCGACAGCGCATTGGCGTGATGCAGTGGCAGCGGGTTGTATAGACGCGTCTTGCCTTCCTCGAACGCGAGACGTCCGCCGAGCGACAGATAGCAGGCGCCGAAGGTGTGGAAATACTCATTGGTGAGAACGCAGCCTTTTGGTTTTCCTGTTGTGCCCGAGGTATAGAGCAACGCCGCTTCGGTGTCGTAGCCGGGTGTGGCTGTCTGCGCTGGCGTTTTCGGAGCTGGCAGCGCGTCCGGAAAATTTTCGAACGGGATCACCGGCAAGCCATCGCAGATTTGACCGGCGGCAGCGTTCATATCATCGAGGCGGTGATCGACGCAGATGGCCAGACTCGCTTCCGAGTGATCGACCACGTAATGGATCTCATCGACCCGGTAATCAGGGTTTATGGGGACAACGCTCGCACCGAGCGCGTTCAGCGCATAGTAGTGAAAAAAGAATTCCGGGCGCTGTTCGAACAGGATTGCCACGCGGTGCCCGTAGCCATAGCCAGCATCGGCGTAAATGCGTTTCTTTTTTTCCACCTCTGCCAGGGTTTCCTGCCACGTCACTTCAAAGCCATTGGGGTGGTAGGCGCGTCCTTGCATTGGTGGCACTGCGTAAGCCGCCCGGTCACCGAACTTGCCGGCAGTGCGCTGTAACGACTGGTAGAGCGTTCCGTATTTTGAGGCGTCCATTTGAGCTCCCGAATTATGTTCTTTTGTTACTTCACGACTGCTTCGCGCGCTGCGCCGCTGCGCCTGCTGATCCGCCGCGCTGGCTTCTCAGTGTCCAATTCGACGCTGGCACGATCAGCCAGACGCGAAACCAGCGTCTCCGATGCCTGGGAGATGTGTTCGCGCGCCAGCGTTTCGGCGGCCTGCGCGTCGCCGCTGATCACAGCATTCAGTATGGCTTCATGTTGATCCCATATTTCGGTGGGCGTTTCACCGTGCAGCAGCACCTCGCCCATCACTCTGCGCAGATAACTCCAGTGCGGCAGGCTGGTTTCGGCGACCAGCGGATTACGCGACAGTCCGTACAGGAAAAAATGAAAATCCATGTCGGCGCTAATCATTTTCGCGATCGAACGGCTGGCAACCGCTTCGCGCCCGCGCGCGATGTAAGCCGGACCATCTTTGGCTGCGATCGCCTGACCCCGCTCGGCCGCCTTGGCACTGGCCAGTCCGTCGAGCACGGCGCGCACTTCATAGAGATTACGAACGAAGTCCGGGTCGAGCGGCGCCACCATCAGCCCGCGCCCCGGAGCATCGCGCAGGATGCCATGATTGCGCAGCAGCAGCAGCGCCTGCTGTACCGGCTGGCGGGAAACGCCAAGGGAGCTGGCCAGCTCTTCCTGGATCAGGCGAGCGTCATTGGCAAATTTACCGGCCGAAATATCCGAAAGAATTGCTTCGTAGACCTGGTCGACCAGGCTTGGCTGCGGTTGCAGGCGCTGCATCGCTCCGTCCCGAGAATCAGATTAGGATGCGTAGAGTTTATGCATTCTGAATTCAGAATGCAATATGCTTCCCTAGCCTGCTTCCAGAATTATTTCAAATCAATTGGTTAAGTGGCTATTGGGCCAGTGCGTACTTGCGATACTTGGCCAGGTAGGCCATTCCGGCAATCGCCCGGCTGCCGTACCAGGAGGTCATTTCAGCGTCGATCAACGAAGCCTTCATATGATGGCCGCCGCGGCCCATGGTTTCGATATCGACCACATCGCGCGGACGGAATGCATACGGCTCGCTCGAGAGCAACACCCGGTCGACCCGGTCGACCAGCGTTTCGATTTCGACTTCCGGATAACGCGCGTCACCGTCCAGTTCGATCTGATCCCAACCGACTGCCGCCAGGGTACGCGCAATATATGTGTCGGGCGACATTGTCATCCAGGGATTCTTCCAGATGACGTACAGCACCTTCTCGCGCGGCAGGTCCCGGGTTGCTTCGACCGCTTCCTGATAAGCGGTTTCGAAACGCCGTTGCAGTTCATTTGCCTCGCGCTGGCGGTGGAAGATGGCGCCGAGCAATCGGTATAGTGACAGGTTGTCGAGTGGGCCCATCGGATGGGTAACGATGACCTCGACGCCCATTTGCCCGACCGCCTCGACGCGCTCGCGCGGGTTCTCATCGATGTTGACAATCAGATGAGTCGGTCGCAATGCGCGGATCTTCTCGAGATCGAAGTCCTTGGTGCCGCCGACTTTCGGTACGCCTTTCACAGCGTCTCTCGGATGGAAACAAAAGCCGGTACGGCCCACCACCTGGTCACCCAAACCGAGATCGAACAGCAGTTCGGTGATACTCGGCACCACACAGACAATGCGCGCCTCATCACTGGCAGGCTTGTGGTCCATGCCAACTGCGTCAGTGGTATCGGCTTTGGTCGGATCGTTCATGGTGTATTGCCTGATTGCATACCGCGTCGTGCCGCTGATCAGCGCCTGGACGTCTTCGCCGCCTTGGCAGGCCCGGGTGCCGGCGGCAGGGGGATCGGGCTTTCTTTCAGGGTGCGCAGGACAAATGTTGACTTGCTGTGGCGGATACCCGGAATCCGGTACAGGCTCTCGCGCAACAGGCGCTCGTAATCACGCGTATCTTTCACGGCGATGCGGATGTAGTAGTCATAGTCACCGGACACCAAGTAAGCCTCTGTTACTTCGGGTATTTGCTCTAACTGCTTGCCGAATTCGAACAGCGTCTCGTCAGTATGGCTGTCGAGCGTGACCTGCACGATCACAGTCTCTGTGAAGCCGATCGCGCTGGGGTCAATACGCACGGTGTATCCCTGAATGACGCCCTCGGCTTCCATTTTCTTGATCCGGTTCCAGCATGGCGTAGTCGAGAGCCCGACCCTGGCGCTGATTTCCTGCAAGCTGGCGCGCGCGTCCTCACGCAGGACAGCCAGTATGGCCAAATCGTGTTTGCTCAGATTCATTCTCGTATCTCTCACAAAACGAGGAAATTTTCCCGCAATTTGCCTAGATTAGCAGAAAATCAGGGAGCCTTTTCTGGCCAAACACCCCTACCATGTGCCCATGAACAATTGCGCACTCTCCAATTCGGTGCTGGCCGACGCGGTCTCCGAAAACACAACCCCCATGTCCGGGGCCGCCGTGCTCGTGAACACGCTGGTCGAACTCGGTGTCGAGGTCATCTTCGGCTACCCGGGCGGAGCGGTGTTGCCAGTTTACGATGCATTGTTTGCAGATTCTCGTCTGCGCCATGTACTGGTGCGCCATGAACAGGCCGCCGTACATGCGGCCGAAGGCTACGCCCGCACCACCGGCAAGCCCGGCGTGGTGCTGGTGACATCGGGCCCGGGGATGAGCAACACCACGACCGGCCTGCTCGACGCAATGTGTGACTCGATCCCGGTCGTGTGTATCAGTGGACAGGTGGCGACGCCACTGATCGGCACTAATGCTTTCCAGGAATGCGATGCGCTGGCAATCTCGCGCCCGGTGACCAAATGGAACGCGCAGATCCGCGATGGCGCCGAGGTCGGTAACGTCGTGCGCGAGGCCTTTCATGCTGCCACCTCAGGCCGGCCCGGCCCGGTGCTGGTCGATTTTCCGAAAGACCTGCAGGCTGCACTGACCAAAGCCGCACCGAAACGCCGCCCGACCGCGCAAGCGACCACCACGCAATTGCCGTCGCAGGCCACGCTCCAGCAAGCTGCAACACTGATCGCCCAGGCAAAACGCCCGGTATTCTACGGCGGTGGCGGCTTGATCAATTCCGGCAACGACGCGTGCGAGGCGTTTACCGATCTGGTGCGGCTCACGGGCGCACCCTGCACGCTGACCCTGATGGGGCTGGGCGCGTTTCCCGGCTCCGACCCGCAGTTTGTCGGCATGCTCGGCATGCACGGCACGCTCGAGGCGAACCTGGCGATGCACCAGGCTGATCTGATCGTTTGCGTTGGCGCACGCTTTGATGATCGCGTCACCGGCGACCTGTCCGGTTTCGCGCCGCACGCGAAAAAAATCCATATCGACATCGATCCGAACAGCATCAATAAGCTGGTCAAGGTTGACGTAGGCATGGCCGGCGACTGCGCCAAGGTACTGCACACGCTACTGCCCGAAGTCGCGCAACTTGGCCGCCAGCCAAATGCACTGGATGACTGGTGGTCGCGCATCGAGCAGTGGCGCGCCGAAGAGTCGCTGCGTTTCAGCACCAACGAAGACTACATCGTGCCGCAGCAACTGATGCGCGCATTGCGCGAAGCGCTGCGAGGCGATGATGCCATTGTCGCCACCGACGTCGGCCAGCACCAGATGTGGGCCGCGCAACATCTGTGTTTCGACCGGCCCAAGCGCTGGCTCACTTCTGGCGGTGCCGGCACCATGGGCTACGGACTACCGGCGGCCATCGGTGCGCAGATCGCACATCCTGAAAAAACTGTCGTATGCGTCAGCGGCGACGCGTCAGTGC
>JASFUE010000162.1:0-7433 GCA_050050435.1 Burkholderiales bacterium
CGTTCCATCAGCGCGGGTGGTGGATCCTGGGCAAATGCCCATTGTTCGATGGACCGGATCTGCTCGGTCATGAAGACAGGAACTGTGTACATGGTTATGAGTGTATCTCAGTCAAGGCAACCGGCGCGCTCGAAGCTGTCGGCTATAATTTGCGTTTGATCACCCCGTCGTGTTCACATGCCCGAGTATCTGGCACTGCGCGGACGCAACGCGCTCTCGGACTTCCGTCTCCGTAAACTTCTGGCTTCCCTGAAAGATGTCGCACCGGCCGTCAAAGGTGTGTCGGCGCAGTACTGGCATTTCATCGAGACCGGGCAAACCCTTTCAGAACACGAACGCGGCGTTCTCGAACGCATTCTCGATTACAGTCCGGAGCGCGCTGTTGGCGCAACAGGCGGGCAGTTGCTGCTGGTCGTTCCCCGGTTCGGCACCATATCGCCGTGGTCGTCAAAAGCAACTGACATTGCACATTCCTGCGGGCTGCAGGTGGTGCAGCGTATCGAGCGCGGCGTTGCATGGTATGCGCATACCGATGACGGGCGGGAGTTGACATCGACCGGGGTGCAGGCGCTGTTGCCGCTGATTCACGATCGCATGACCGAGACGGTGATCGATTCGCTGGACGGCGCGCGGGCACTGTTTCATCACGCACAGCCGCAGCCGCTGAACACCGTTGATGTGCTCCACGGCGGCCGGTCGGCGCTGGAGCGGGCCAACCGGGAACTGGGCCTGGCGCTGGCCGATGACGAAATCGATTATCTGGTCGAAAATTTTCTGCAGATCGGGCGCGATCCGACTGACGTCGAGCTGATGATGTTCGCCCAGGCCAATTCCGAGCATTGCCGCCACAAGATATTCAACGCGGACTGGGTGATCGATGGCGTGGCGCAGGAACGCTCCCTGTTCGACATGATTCGCGAGACGCACCGGCGCAGTCCGGCCGGTACCGTGGTGGCGTACTCGGACAACTCCGCGATCATGCAAGGCGCGAGCGTCAGGCGCTTTCGTCCCGATTCCTCCGGTGAGTACCGCTCCCGTCGGCAGCAAACGCAAATCCTCATGAAAGTGGAGACGCATAACCACCCGACGGCGATCTCGCCATTCCCCGGTGCGGCCACCGGTTCGGGCGGCGAGATCCGTGACGAGGGCGCGACCGGCCGTGGCGCCAAACCGAAAGCCGGCCTGAGCGGTTTCAGCGTATCGCACCTGCGCATTCCCGACTTCGACCAGCCATGGGAAAGCGGCGGCATCGGAAAACCCGAACGCATTGCTTCGGCCTTGTCGATCATGCTCGAGGGCCCGATCGGCGGCGCCTCGTTCAACAACGAGTTCGGCCGTCCCAATCTGTTCGGTTACTTCCGCACCTACGAGCAGAACGTCGATGGCGTGGTGCGCGGCTATCACAAGCCGGTCATGATTGCGGGCGGTGTTGGCAACATCGCGGCAGGGCAGGCGTTCAAGGAAAAGTTTCGTGCCGGTACATTGATCGTGCAACTCGGTGGGCCGGGAATGCTGATCGGCATGGGCGGCGGTGCCGCATCGAGCATGGCCACCGGCGCCAATACTGCCGACCTCGATTTCGATTCAGTGCAACGCGGCAACGCCGAGATCCAGCGCCGATGCCAGGAAGTGATCGACCGGTGCTGGGCGCTGGATGAAGCCAATCCAATTCTGTCCATCCACGATGTCGGCGCTGGCGGCCTGTCCAATGCGCTGCCGGAACTGGTCGATGACGCCGGCTGCGGCGCCCGGATCAACCTGCGCGACATTCCATCCGAAGAACCGGGCATGACGCCGATGCAGGTGTGGAGCAACGAAGCGCAGGAGCGCTACATGCTCGCTGTCGATCCGCAGCGCTTCGACGTGTTCAGGGGATTGTGCGAGCGCGAGCGTTGTCCGTATGCGATACTGGGCACGGCGACCGGTGATGGACATCTGCAGGTGAACGATCCGCTGTTCGACAACCATCCGGTCGACGTCGATCTGTCCGTCATTCTCGGCAAGCCGCCGAAGATGACACGGCAGGTGGCGCACTACCAGCGGTATTTGCCGCCAATCGATCTGCACGGTGTGCAAATTGGAGAAGCCGCCCAGCGCGTGTTGCGTTTTCCGGCGGTGGCGGACAAGACGTTTCTCATCGCCATTGGTGATCGCACGGTGGGCGGTCTGTGTTCGCGCGATCCCTTTGTTGGCCCATGGCAGGTGCCGGTGGCCGACGTGGCGGTGACGCTGATGGGTTTCGATACCGCTCGCGGCGAAGCGTTCACCATGGGCGAGCGTACGCCGCTGGCGGTGATAGACGGGCCTGCTTCAGGCCGAATGGCTGTCGGCGAAGCCATAACCAATATCGCAGCGGCGCGCATTGGCAAGCTCGGTGACGTGAAACTGTCGGCAAACTGGATGGCCCCCGCAGGCTATCGTGGCGAGGACGCGATCCTCTACGACACCGTGCGCGCGGTAGGTATGGAGCTTTGTCCGCAGCTGGGCATCAGCATCCCGGTTGGCAAGGACTCCATGTCCATGCGCACCGCCTGGACGGAAAACGGCAACGACAGGGAAGTGGTGGCACCGCTGTCGCTGATCGTCTCGGCGTTTGCACCGGTGACCGATGCGCGAAGCACACTGACGCCGTGCCTAGCGGCCGATGAATACACCACACTGCTGCTGGTGGATCTTGCCGGCGGCAAGCAGCGTCTCGGCGGTTCGGTTCTGGCACAGGTGTATTCGCAATGCGGTAACGAAGTGCCGGATGTCGAATCGGCGCAGAAGTTGCGCGCTTTTTTCGAGGCTATCCAGTCACTCAATGCGGCCGGTTGTCTGCTTGCCTATCACGATCGCTCCGATGGCGGGCTGTTTGCCACGCTTGCCGAAATGATGTTTGCATCGCATGTCGGGGTGAGTGTCGATATCGGTGATTGTGCCAATACGGCCGATGAACTTGCCGCCCTGTTTTGCGAGGAGCTGGGCGCGGTTATCCAGGTTGGCAATCGCAACCTGAAGAAAGTCATGGCGGCATTTGCCAAAGCAGGCCTGGGCGAAGATGTCCGGTTGCTGGGCGGGGTGAACCGCTCGGGCAGCCTGATCGTGACGGTGGCAGGCAAACCCATCTACGAGGCTGTGGGCACGCAGTTGCAGCGCCTGTGGTCGGAAACCACCTTTCACATGCAGCGCCTGCGCGACAACCCGGAGTGTGCGAAGCAGGAATACGATCGCATTGTCGATGCGGCCGATCCCGGACTGCATTCGACGCTTTCTTTTGACCCGGACGAGGACGTCGCCGCGCCGTTTATCGCAACCGGCGCACGCCCCGGCATCGCCATCCTGCGCGAGCAGGGCGTGAACGGGCAAATTGAAATGGCTGCGGCATTCGATCGTGCCGGCTTTCGCGCTATCGATGTGCACATGACAGACATCATCGAAGGCCGGATCAGTCTGTCGGATTTCCAGGGAATTGCGGCCTGTGGCGGATTTTCCTACGGCGATGTGCTCGGTGCCGGTGAAGGCTGGGCCAAATCCATTCTGTTCAACGCCAGGGCGCGCGAAGAGTTCGAAATATTTTTCGCGCGCGGTGATTCATTTGCGCTTGGCGTGTGCAATGGTTGTCAGATGATGTCGAACCTGCACGAAATTATCCCGGGAACGGCGCACTGGCCGCACTTCGTGCGCAACCGCTCGGAGCAGTTCGAAGCACGCTTCGTCATGACCGAGATCATCAGTAGTCCTTCGATGCTGTTTGCGGGTATGGAGGGTTCGCGTTTTCCGGTGGCCACAGCACATGGGGAAGGGTATGCCGAGTTTCATTCGGACAAGCAGCTTGCCAGAGCAAGACCATTTGTTTCATTGCGCTATGTCGACAATTACGGAGCGCCGACCGAGCGCTACCCGTTCAATCCGAACGGCTCTCCCGAAGGAATCACCGGACTCACGTCAACTGATGGGCGGTTTACCATCCTGATGCCGCATCCGGAGCGCGTGTTCCGCGCGCCGCAGAATTCCTGGCACCCTAATGGCTGGAAGGAAGATGGACCCTGGATGCGCATGTTTCGCAATGCCCGTGTCTGGGTTGGTTGATGCGCCGTTGCGGTGACGATTCGCCAGCTAACTCCGCTGTGGTGGCTGACCGGCTGTAGTTGCGAAAAAAATGCGCGGGCAAAGCCGCGCATTTTTCAGCAAGCTGCTAACTGCTCATTCTTCTTTCAGTTCACCGATTTTTTCGATCTTTGATTCGTCCCGCAATTTCGTAATCAGCGCATCACGTGACGTGGTCAGCATTTCCTTGCGCAACTGCTCCTTGACCTGCTCGAACGGGGGGAAGGGGCGTGGTCGAATATCGATGACTTCGATAATGTGGTAGCCAAAATTGCTTTTCACCGGCGTGGCTGAGAGTTCGCCTTTCTGCAAAGCGACCATGGCATCGGCAAACGGTTTGACGTAGCGATCCCGCGTTGCCCAGCCGAGGTCACCGCCATTGGATTTCGACCCGGTGTCGGTTGAATACTCCATGGCGAGTTCGGCGAAATCAGCACCATTACCCAGCTCTTCAATGATTGTGGTCGCCTGCGCCTGGTCCTCTACGAGAATATGGCGCACATGGTATTCCTTCTCACCCATGCTGGCGTTGACCTGCTTGAGGCGTTCGTACTCTGCCTGCAACGCCTCTTCGGTCGGTTCCATCTCCTCGATAATCGCGTTGAACAGCATGGTGATAAGAAGCTGCTGTTTCATCGCGTCGACTTGTGTCTTGAACTCGGCGCTCTGGTTCATCTCCCGTCGCTTGGCTTCCTGTACCAGCACCTCGCGGGTGATCATGATTTCGCGCAGTTCCTCGCGAAAGGCCTGAGTGTCCTCCTGACCTTGCGAAACCTGGCTTTCGAGCAACATCTCGAACTGCGATTTCGGCACGATGACGCCATTGACGGTGGCAACTGCCTCGTTCGCGTTATCAGCCGCGGCCGCGTCGGTCGCCTCGTCCGCGGCATTGGCCGGGGCCGACAGGGCCATGGTGAACAGGGCTGCTATCGCCATGATTCGTTGAAGGTAAATCCGTGACATACTGTTTCCTTGGTGTAAGTGTTGGTTCTGGCGTCACCAGCAAGCGATATGTACGCCTGCTCGTGACGTGCTTTGGTCGAAGATCAGCTCGCCCTCATATCTTCCGCTTCGGCCGGTGTGAGGGCCTGGATGGCGAGCGCGTGAATCCTGCCGGGCATGAGGTCATTGACCGCTGCATAGATCATACGATGCCGGGCAACCTTGTTCTTGCCTTCGAATGCTTCAGACACAAGAAATACCTGAAAGTGCCCGCCGCCGCTTTCGAGCGCACCGGCGTGTCCGGCGTGCGCTTCGCTGTCGTCAAGAATTTCCAGTGTTTGCGGTTTGAGTCCGGCAAGCCGGCTGCGGATCAGTACGGCCGTTGTTGCCATCAGGGCAGCACCTGGACGAATGGCTTGACACTGACTTTTGCGAACACGCCTTGAGTGACGTAGGGATCGGCGTCAATCCATTCCTGGGCGGCTTGCAGCGACTCGAACTCGGCCACGATCAGACTGCCGCTGAATCCGGCCGGTCCGGGATCGGGACTGTCGATCGCCGGCATCGGTCCGGCAAGCACGACGCGCCCGTCGCCAATCAGTTGCTCAATGCGCTTCAGATGCGCCGGGCGTACTGCCTTGCGCTTGTCGCTGCTGTTGGCAATGTCCTCGGCGACGATGGCATAGAGCATCAGTTCTTTTCCTCCGGCCCCGATTCGATGTGGCGCGACAGCATTACTGCCTGTGCTACTGCGAATACGAACAGCAATCCCATGCCTCCGAATAGCTTGAAGTTGACCCAGGTATCGGTGGAGTAGTTGAAGGCAACATACAGATTGGCGATGCCCATCATGGTGAAAAAGGCAATCCAGCTCAGGTTCACCCGCTTCCACACGGCATCCGGCAGTGTTATCTGGCGTCCCATCATGGCGCGCATAAGGTTTTTGCCCACGAACAGGTCCGATATGACCAGTGCGAGTGCAAACGCCCAGTAGAGCACGGTCGGCTTCCACTTGATGAACGTCTCATCGTGCAGCAGCAGTGTGGCGCCGCCGAATATGACGATGATTCCCAGGTTGATGAGAACCATCTTTTCGATCTTGCTGTGCCGGTACCAGGTCCATCCGGCTTGCAAGACTGAGGCTGCGATAGCGGCCGCAGTCGCGGGGAAGATGCCGTATACCTTGAATACGATGAAGAAGATCAGTACGGGGAAGATTTCAAAGAGGAATTTCACAGTGCGTTTCCGAAAATCGCAGGTAACTCGCTGCCTTTCGCGACCCCGGGATTTCAGGGGCGGGCAGGCGCAGAGCGCGCATTATGGAGGCTCGAGGGCCGAGTGTCCATTCGGCCGCGCACGCGTACCTGGCCGATCCCTGTGGCTGAACGGCGCAGTCGAGTCCGGGTTGCGGATGATAAGATGCCCGCCTGATTTCGCAACGTTGGGAGGAGCAACAGACATGGCACTGGTCAAACTGGCCAATTACGCAGACGCCTCGCCTGAAGCGCGCGAGGTATTCGACGACATCATGGAGACACGCGGCAGCGATTACGTTAATCACATCTGGCGTGCGCTCGCAATGCATCCGCCCTTGTTGAAGCGGTTCTGGGGCCAGATGAAGGAGATCATGGTCAAGCCCTCGCGGCTCGATCCGTTGACCAAGGAACTGATCTATCTTGCGGTGAGCATTACCAATGACTGTACCTATTGCATCAACAGCCACACGGTGCAGGCGCGCAAGAAGGGTATGGATGATGAAATTCTCGGAGAGCTCAACGAGATCGTCGCGCTTGCCAATGCCGGTAACCGCCTGACCTCGGGCCTGCAACTGGAAGTGGACGAGGTGTTCGAACAAAAGCACAAGTATTCGAATTGGAAAGTGCCTCGCTCGGCCCGGCGTAAATCGGCGAAGCGTTCCACCACGCGCAAGCGCCAGACCGGAACGGCCGGTACGCGCAAAGCGGGGTCGGCCAAATCAAAACGCTGAGCTGGCATTTCACCGTCGAACTGGATTTCGAAGTGACCGCGGTCATAATGAAAGCGGGTAAAGCATTGCTGGTAGCGAGGATGTTTACATGAGCACAGTTACATGAGCGGCGTGGAAGAGGCGCTGCGAGAGCGTTTCAGTTGCCGGCGATTTCTGCCCACACCAGTACCGCGCGAAACGATTGAGGCAATTCTCCGAACGGCGCAGTTGACACCATCGTGGTGCAATACTCAGCCCTGGCAGATCATTTTGCTCTCGGGCGGCGCGGCCAACGAGCTGCGGGAGAAGCTCTACGCGCATGCCAAAAGCGGCGCACGGGCCAATCCGGATTTTGCTTTTCCGCCTCAATACGAAGGTATCTATCGTGACCGGCGCAAGGTCTGCGGTGTGCAGTTGTATCAATCACTGGGCATCG
>JASFUE010000163.1:0-7408 GCA_050050435.1 Burkholderiales bacterium
GGCCGGCTGGTTTGCAGCGGGCAGTTCCCTTATCCGAGTGTATAGGCTACCGAACCCGGTGTTACCTATGACTTACACTAGGATTACTTATTGGATACACATGCACATGGAATATCTTGTGGGGTGCGCAATTCAGGCGGGTCTCGGCATACGTTAGCGAGCACGGACGAGCGCGTTCGCAAATAAAACAAATGGATAGGTCGACTCATCATCGATTAGCCCCAGTTCGAGTCCCGGCGGGCCCGGCAAGCCAGTTTCCATCCAACCCAGACACTTGTTTTGCGCTGTTAAGCCTGGCGACGAGGCAGGTGGAGGCCTGATAAACCAACGTCATGGGGGGCTGGCCTGTCCGCTGCTGGCAGGTCACATTACAGCGAGTTTCCGAGCCGGCACTAGGCTAGAATCGGTTTATCGCAATTTCGGTTATCGAGATGGGCCATCCCCGCGCTCTGTTTGCGAAGACAACGCGTCCGAGTTGCACCGGCGTGCTTCCTCGGCAGCGACTATTCGATCTGCTCGACAAGGCGCGCAGTAGTTCCGTTATATGGATTGCCGGACCGCCCGGATCGGGCAAGACGACCTTGGCAGCGAGCTATCTCGAGAATCAGAAATTCGCGTCGCTGTGGTACCAGGTCGATGAGACTGATGTGGACGTGGCGTCGTTTTTCTACCATCTGGAAATAGCCGCGGTCGCGCATTTGAAACGAAAGTCAGTCCGGCTACCGCAACTGACACCGCAGCATCTTGCGAGTCTTCCGACGTTTACACGGCGTTACTTTCAGGCACTGTACAGTCAGCTCGGAAAATCGTTTGCAATCGTATTCGATGGTTATCACGAGATTGCACCTCAATCGCAACTCCATGAGGTCATTGCAACTGCATTGGCAGAGGTGCCGCCTGGCGCTTCCGTGATTGTGATCAGCCGTACCGATCCACCGCCGTCGATGGCACGGCTGCGTGCGAATCGCGCACTTGATTTTATCGGCTGGCGCGATCTCAAGTTGACACAGGAAGAAACGGAAGCGATTGCCGCGCAGCGTGGATTGGAGTTGGAGCCCGATCAGCTGCGCGAACTCAATGAAAAAACCGAAGGTTGGGCTGCCGGGTTGATCCTGATGCTGGAGCAAGCCGCAGCAGGGGCGTGGTCGGCGCCCGCAGACTTGTCGACGCCGCAACTGGTGTTCGATTATCTGGCAGGCGAAATTTTCCAGAAGACCGACTCGGCGACGCGAGCAGTGTTGTTGAGTACGGCCTATGTGCCGCAGATGACTGCCGAGATGGCGGAAACGCTTTCAGGGCAAGCCGACGCCGGAGAACGGCTCGATCATCTGTACCGGAACAATTACTTCGTCACGTTAAAGCAAGCCGCGCCGCAATCGTTCTATGAGTATCACCCGATGATGCGTGAGTTTGTTGCTTCACGCACGCATTCGCTCATGTCCCGGGAAGAGCGCCAGTCGTTGCAACGAAAGTCGGCGCGGTTATTAATGTCACACGGTCTGGTGGCCGAGGCGGTGGCGCTTGCGCGTGTGAGCGGTGACTGGGAGCAGATCGCTGAAATCATTCGCCACCACGCGCGTGAGCTCCTGGATTCGGGGCGCAGTGAAACCCTGGTCCAGTGGGTCGAGTCATTGCCGAAGGACTTTCAGGATCAGCATCCCTGGACTTTGTACTGGATGGGGCTTGCGCGCACGGATGCTTCGCCGCGCGAAAGTCGCCGGCTGCATGAACGGGCTTTTGACCGGTTCAGTCAATCTGCCGAGCCGGACCTGCTCGGCATGCTGCTCGCCTGCTCCGGTGCAATGGACGCAATCTTGTTCGAGGTTGACGATTTTTCCCTGCTGGATCGCTGGATCGAAATAATGGACCGACTGCTGCGCGAACATCCGGAACTGGTGTCCGGTTCGCTGGAGGCGAGGATCGTATGCAGCTTGTTTACATCACTGGTGCTTCGTCAACCACATCATCCGGAAATCGAATACTGGGCCGAGCGCGCACAACAACGGTCGCGCGAGCAAACCGACATCAACGCGCGCATGTCGGTAGAACCGAGAATCGCTCTGGGTATTGCCTACGGTGGTCATTTTCCCAAAGCGTGGTCGATCATCGAAGAAGCACGCGAACTGGCAAAGGAGCATGAAATAGCGCCTCTGGTGTTGATCAAACTGAAAGTGGTCGAGGCGACCTATTTCATGCTGACGGGGCAGCGTGAGCCATGCTACAAGGCCGTGCGAGAAGGCTTGGCAATTGAGAGTGCCGAAGGTGTGAACGTGCTTTCCCGGCAACTGCTTTGCTACGGCGCCGGCGGTGCCCTCGCGGCAGGGGATCTCGAAACGGCGGCGGAATTCCTCGACGAAGCGACGACGTTACCAGGTATTCCGGCGCGTTTTGATTTATGCCTGCATCATCTCTTTTCAACCTGGTTGGCGATGCGCCATCACGATGCATTGAAAGCGTATCAGCAGCAAAAGCTTGCGTTGAGAATGGCAATTGAAGTGGGGTGCCCGGTGTTCGAGGTGTTGTGCCGCATTGCCTCTGCACTGGTCTACTACGAAGGACAGGAGCCGCGCGCTGCCTGGCTACAGTTTCAGCAAGTGTACGATATTGCGCGGCGCATCCAGAATCATTTCCTCGAGTTTTCCGCGTTGCTTCCATATGCCTATATCGCGCTGGACAGCGGGCGACGGCCACGTTCGGGTATGCGTGCGCTCAAGCTGGCTTTGAGCGTTGGCAAGCCGCGCAATTATCTGTCTTTTCCGTTGTGGCGCCCGGAGATGCTGGCACGATTGTGCAGTGTGGCCCTCGAAGCGGATATCGAAACGAACTTCGTCTCCAGGCTCATCGAGGAGCGTTCCCTTCAACTCGACGCCACGAATTCTGCGCTTCTTAACTGGCCGTGGCCACTGCGGGTACAAACGCTGGGGCAGTTTCGTGTCACCAGGGACGGTGAGCCGATCGCCTTTACCGGCAAAGTACAGCGCCGCCCCCTCGATTTGCTGAAGGTGGTTATTGCCTACGGTGGCCGGGATGTGAGCGAGGAAAGAGTCGTTGAAGCGCTCTGGCCGCGCATAGACGGCGACTCGGCGCATCGCTCGTTCGCAACCACGCTGCATCGCTTGCGCAAGCTTCTCGGAGAAGAGAAAACGCTGCAGCTTTCAGACGGTAAGCTCACGCTGGACGGGCGTCACATCTGGGTCGATACATGGGCATTTGATCAGATCGTATCGCGCATCAATACGCTGTTGCACACTAATCCGGACGAAGGCGCGATTGATAATGAAGCGGCAATGCAATTGTGTGCGCAACTACTGGAGCGATATGCAGGGCCTTTCCTGGAAAGTGAAGCCGAACAAGGCTGGGCATTGCAACTGCGGGATCGGCTGCGCCAGCGGTTCGTGCGGGCGGTTGCCGACCTGGCGCGCTATTGGCGGGAAGGCGGGGACGCGGAACGCGCTATCGATGTGCTGGAGCAAGCACTCGAACGCGATTACGCGAACGAAAGCAGCTACCGCAGCCTGATGGAATGCTACGCAGCTCTCGGGCGTACGGCGGAAGCGGCAGATACCTACAGCCGTTGCCGCAAGATGCTCACTGCAAACCTTGGTGTCGATCCTTCTCCCGAGACCACCGCTCTTTATGAAAAACTGATTCATTCCGCCTGATCTCCTGCCTGCCGTAATACCCAAGCGCAAGTTCAACGCGCTGATTCAAATAGCAAAAACGCCTGACCGAATCGCCCCTGCTGATCTGTAATCGATCAGTAACCTTTCAGTAAGCCATACGCAGCCAGCGCTCGTTCAGCATGGCCTCATCGCGGGTTGGCCGCTTCAAAGTTGAAGTGTCGCCATATCAGCGAGTTCAAAGGAGGAAACATGATGAACGCAAAAATGGACCTGCAAAATGGCATCGAGAAACACCCCGTTGAGGTATGTAGGGGATTCTCACTCGCGGCACGCGTTGCCGTAGCGGCCGCACTTTCTGGTTGCTATGTCATGCCTGTCGGCCGGGATGCGGGTGGCAATACGGTTTACGCCTACTCGCCAATTGCGCCGGCACAAGTGCAGAGCGGCACGTCTGGAGCAGCACCGGTGGCCGGACCACCTGTGCCTCAAGCACTCAACGTCAAACTCTACCCGATCAACGATCTCGCCAACCAGACGGGTGTGCTCACCGGTCAGGTGAGCAACATGATGACTGGCAAGGGCCGTTTCACATTCAATTACCAGGGCGAGACGTTAGTGGGGGAGGCGACGCGAGTTGCAAATGACGAGCGGCGTGGGGTCGCCAGTGCCTATGGACCCAGTGGCGTCTTTGCCCGGTGCGATTACCAGATGAGCAGCCCGATCATAGGCGCGGGCACATGCACGTTCTCGAACAACGCGATGTACCAGGTGCACATCGGCAACTGAGGCAGTTCGCAATAACGGCGGCCGGGTCGCAGTCACCTGATTCCGAGACCACGCTGAACTCAGGTCTGCGACACCGGCTGTCAAACCTCGATTTGCGTAGCGCGTCAACATCCATAAAGGGACATGAAAATGAAAAATCGTTCCTGCACAAACCAGACTAGAAGGACAGCAGTGCCTGCGATTTTGTTCTTGCTCGCGGTTTCCCTTACACAGCTGACGGGATGTGCGACCAATACAAAGCTTCAGCCGCCCGATTATGCGGCGGCGCAGAATGATCCCGGTGGCGGAAGATTCAACAAAGTCGCTCTGGTGACTAACCCGACACCACCCGAGATCGAAGGCGTTACGCTTGGTGTCACGTACGGTGAGGGAGCCGCCAAAGGAGCTGGCGCAGGCGCGCTGGGAGGGGCCGGATTTATTGCCGAAGGTTTTAGTGGATGTAACGAGGCGGCCTGCGCTCTCGTATTTCTGGGCTTGCTGCCGGTGTTCATGCTCGGCGGCGCGGTCGTCGGAGGGGTCGCCGGCGGTCTCGCCGGTGAATCCGCCGACACGCTCGCCGCATCAGAGTCGCAAGCTCAGCAGATGTTGAGCGGTGGCGGTCTACAAATTGAGTTGTTGGTCCGGGCAGAAGAGTATGGTCAGAGTCATCTCGATATCGAACTGGTCCGAGGACCCGTCAAAAGCGCGGAGGAGTTTTCTGCAGAAGAGAATCGATCGGCGCTTGCAAACGAATCGATTGATCACGTTCTGAGCCTGGAGCTGCTACAGGTGTCGCTCGATCGCAGTCTCGAGATGCGCGGACGGGCGCAATTGATTTCCGTTCAAACGGGTGCCGTGCTCAGCGACGAGGAATATTCGTACGTGAGTGAAAGCAGGAGCCGCGAAGACTGGATGGCGGACAATGCGCAGCGATTGGTGGCAGCGATCAACCGTGGTCTGCAGACGATTGCAGAGGGCGCAATTGACGAGCAATTCATGCTTTATTACACGGAAGAACCAGAGGGAGAAACTACTGCCCGCGCGATCGAAGGAGACGACAAGCGCCAGTTGCCGATCAAGTATTACGTTCCTCACTACGTTCTCGCCCCTGTCGTTCCCGACCTTGAAGTGGACCAACTCTTTAGTGATGACACGGCTTCATGGCATCTGAAGTTTGTCGTGGTCGATGCGCTGAAGCCGACTTTTCAGTGGGAGCCGTTCCCTCGTGAGTTTGAGGCTGCAGCACAATCGAACGAAGGTCACCGCATCACGAATGTTCGTTACGAACTCAGAGTCTACGACGCCGTAGAACCATTCAATCCGAACCACTTGTTCGTGCCGGGCCTGAAAGTATATGAGGCAATCGATATTCCGGAGCCGACACACACGATCGACGTGCGTCTACGCGATTGCAGTGAATACTACTGGACTGTCCGGGCGAAATTTGATCTCGATGGTCAAACGCGGGCCACTGAATGGGCAGGTGTGTACGGTGCCAAGGGGCAATTTTCGCCCTGGTACCTTCGCAGCGAGGACGCCGGGCAACGTCCAGCCCTTAGCCCCGAACAGTTTTACTATCCGTTCAAAGTGGCTTGCTACTGAGTTTGTCTGGATGTCACCCGACTCTCGTGGCAGTGCCGATCACGGAAGTTTGATCAGTCAAGGGAGGCGCCGGGCGGTGGCTGGTTTCTGTTCTGGCAATGTCCGGAGCAGGCCAGTCACCGACCCGAGCGACAAACGCATCAATCGGCGCAATGATTGATCTGAATCGTTGCCGTTCGAATTTGCCGCTTCCCGGAGCCTTGGGGCTATTGCCTGACTACACTGATGGCTTCTCCAGACGAAAAACACCCCTGACCAGACGGACCTGGCCCTCTTCGAGACTTCGTCGCGCGTTTGTGGCCTTCTGTGACAGATTGTCGACGAATACCGACAAGCCGAGTTGTCCCTGTGCAGCAGGCGTTGCGTTGGCGATGCTTCTGCTCAAATGTGTTTCGCTGGTGTCCTCGAACAACTCGGCGACAAAGCCGCACTGGCCGAGAAGCGATTTCATGTCATCGGCCGAAACCAGAAAGTTATCGGCTGGTTCCGTTGCCCATGGAAGCGGAAAGTAGGAGGTCGCAACTGTGCCAGCGGCCATCTCCTGGAAAACAAACCGGCCGCGAGGCTTCAGAACGCGGGCAATCTCCTTGTAGAGCGTTTGCTTGTCGGCGATGTTCATGCCGACATTCTGCATCCAGACAACGTCGAACGAATCATCCTGGAATGGCAGTTCGAGTGCGCTACCTTCGTGCACGCGGATCTGATCTTCAAGACCAGTGATCCGGTTCAGCAGTCTTGCCCCAACGCAATAATCACTCGACATTTCGATACAGTCGACCCGGCAGCCAATGCTCGATGCGAGCAAGCGAGCGGAGCCAGCCAGTCCTGCACCGATATCCAGTACGGCGTCCTCCGGACCGATGTTCGCGACTTCCACCAACTCGCGCGTTGCCCGGAGTCCGCCGGTATGGAAATGATCGAGTGCGCCGAGCTCTTCGGGCGAGATGCGTTGATCCGGATTCAATCCGGCAGTCTGGATCGCTGCCAGAATTCGTGCCTCGATATCCCGTGCAGAATAGTGTACCAGTAGCCCGGACATGCATTCCCCTCAACAATATTCGCTCTTCTAAATATAAACCAAAACCCTATTGAAAAAAGCTCTGGCGAGACTCGCCCCGATCTGGAAGTCGTCAAAAACGGTTTCAATGCTTGCTACTTTGATCAACTCGCCGGGAACGCAGCTGGGCACAAACTGGAGTCTGGTTACGCATTCTTGTGCATTACCTGTAATCGGTTTGCCTTCAAGCGCGTTGTTAGCATGCCCGCGCCGTGTGAGCCATGAGGCCAAAGGGGTTTTGGCAAGAAGTAGCTTGAAGCGAGGCCGGTCGGCCAAGTCAGTTGATGTCAGCGTTCAAGGATTGAGGCACAACCTCTCGACGGTTTCTCCCCGGGGGTGGAGTCCAAAGGCGAGGGGGCAG
>JASFUE010000164.1:0-7400 GCA_050050435.1 Burkholderiales bacterium
AACCAACACACCCCGCCTTTCCATCACTGGCAGCCGTATCTGATCCTGCAAAATCGAAGAGTGCCTGAATGTCCTCGCAGACCATGGCGATGCTGAGCGAGTGCATGTGTTCAATCATCGTTTCACGATTATCGGGCGTCAATTTGAACTCTCGCACCCGCCGGTAGTAAAGGTTGGGCAACATCACATAGTAGCCGGCGGTGCCCAGCCGCCGCGCCATATCGTGCAGTTCTTCGCGCTTGCCCGGCGCATCCATCAGATACAGCACGACCGGATGCGGCCCTCCCTCTTCCGGGTGCGTAATAAAGGTGTTCATGGTCCCGTCTTTGGTTTGAATGTCTATATCGCGGTCAATCATCAACAGATCCCTTTTCCTATTTCGATGCAAGCGGGCGGCGGCACGGTCGATCCCTTGCATTGTAGTCGGGTTACTGTCGCCCGATTTCTGCCACAATCTACGAACCTCGCAAGTTTGAGATACTTCTCGATGCGTTGAGCTGATTCGCGCGTGCCGCCGGGTCTCGTTCCGGGTCAACATATTGGTGTGCAGGGCTCGCACGCGCGAGCAATTATTAGATAGGTTCCAGTTAAGGATTCGAGATCATGAACTTCGTAATTATTGGTGCCGGTGCGCTCGGCTCTATCTATGCGGCTTATCTTGCCCGAGGCGGGCACAATGTTTCACTGATCGCCCGCGGCGCACGTGCTGTAGCACTTGCAAAGCACGGCATCCCTGTGACCGGGCAGGATTCGTTCACTGTGCAATGCGACATCGTGACGCAGCCGGAATCGCTACGCCAAACCGATGTCGTGATCGTCGCGACTAAGACGTATGATACGGCACAAGCGTTGGCACCTCTGCGGGGGCTCAAGGCGAAAAGCGTGTTGTCCGTGCAGAACGGTGTTCTCAAGAACAAGCAGCTTGGTGATTGTTTCGGGCCCGAGGCGGTACTTGGAGCGATCAGCATGGTCGGCGGTGATGTATTGCCCGCAGAAGGTGATATGCCCGGTGCAGTTCGCTATAACATGGCTGGTCCGACGGTGATCGGTGAACCGGCCGGCGGCGAGTCGGCGCGCGCGAAAGAACTTGTGGACACGTTCGTACAGTCCGGCCTTAAGGCGCAGGTTTCAGACGACATAACCTCTGTAGAGTGGTCCAAGTTTGTCGCCTGGTCGGGTTTCAGCACTGTCGCGATTTTGACGCGTTTGCCAACCTGGCGTTTTATGGCTGATGCAGATACGGCACCGATCGT
The DNA here is from genome assembly GCA_050050435.1 of Burkholderiales bacterium. Taxonomy (GTDB): domain Bacteria; phylum Pseudomonadota; class Gammaproteobacteria; order Burkholderiales; family Eutrophovitaceae; genus SG8-40. The sequence continues at coordinate 1,254 of JASFUE010000164.1, forward strand.
CGCCCGCGTTATGCGGGAGACCGCAGCGGTTGCGATCCGGCATGGGGTTAACTTGCAGGATCGCGGGTTCAGCAGCCAGGCATTCATCAATGGTAGCGAAGAGGACGCCGTGAAGACGGTACGGGCAGACGGCGAGAAAAGGCGCACCAGCTCACCGGAATTCCGTCAGTCGATCTTGCAGGATGCCGATCGTAACCGCCGCCTCGAGGTGAATGAAACGCTGGATTACACACTCACGCTGGCTGCGGAATTGGGTGTTGCGACTCCGACCCTGGATCTTTGCTGCCGGGTATTGAGAGCGGTGTCGCGCGCAAATAGCTAGTCTTTTTCCATACCGTTGGCGATTAACTGGCGGTAGCCGCCATCGACCACCGGCACAACGGTATAGCCCAGCTTGCGCATTGCATCGATTACGTGCGAAGCCCGCCCGCCAGATGCGCAGTAAGTGATCACGGAAATTGAGCGATCGGGTATCACCGATGTCACCTTTTCCGGAACTTCATCGTAAGGGATGTGCACTGCGCCCTTGATGTGGCCCCTGAGCCATTCCAGGGTGGTGCGCACGTCAAGAAAGATGACTTCCTGTTGCAGCGACGCTGCTTCCCGGGGCGAGAGCGACTGTCGCGTGCCCAGATCGATGGGTTCGGCAAAACAGGCAATAACCGGTGCAAGCAAGAGTGCCACCGTGACAAAAGCTGGTATCTTCATTTTCTGTCGGCCTCCGTGCGGAGATTGGTGGATAGTATAGCCGTCGGCACCAGTCGGTAGGTAGCGCTCCCCCCGATTTGTTATTGTTTCCGGGTTCGCGTGCGTCGCGAACGAATCAACACCAACCAGGGAGTTGCCAATGAACGCAATCACCCAGAGCGAAATCGATCAGCAGGTATTTGACCTGTACGACGAGTATTGCCATGGCGAAATTGACCGGCGCGAATTTCTCAAGCGTGCCGGCGTGTTGGGGGCAGCCGCGCTGGCCATGGCGCAGGCGCTGTTGCCGCGCTACGCGCGGGCGCAAACGATCTCGTTTACCGATGAGCGCATCAAGGCGACCTACGTTACCTATCCGTCGCCTGGGGGGAACGCTGGCGAAATGCGCGGCTATCTGGTGCGGCCGACGGGGCGGGGTCCGTTCCCGGCGGTACTGGTCATTCACGAGAACCGTGGCCTCAACCCCTATATCGAGGATGTTGCGCGCCGTGCGGCGGTGGCGGGTTTCCTGGCGCTTGCACCGGACGGCCTTTACCCGGTCGGTGGGTATCCCGGCAATGACGACGACGGGCGCACACTGCAACGCGGGCTGGATCAGAAAAAGCTCAGAACCGACATGCTCAACAGTGCGCGATTCGTAAAGGCTCATACATTGTCGACGGGCAAGCTCGGCGTCACCGGCTTCTGCTGGGGTGGCGGTACTACCAACTACCTGGCGACGGCAATGGGCGGCGAGCTCCAGGCGGCAGCGCCCTTTTATGGCGCGGCGGCAGAAACCAGCGCGGTGCCCGGCATCAAAGCACCATTACTGATTCATTTCGCGGAAAACGATCCGCGGGTGAATGCAATGTGGCCTGCTTACGAGCAAGCACTCAAGGCGGCTGGTGTCAGATACGAGGCGTATGTCTATCCCGGCACGCAGCATGGCTTTCACAATAATTCCACGCCTCGCTACAACGAAGCGGCGGCCAAACTCGCCTGGGAACGCACGATCACTTTCTTCAACGAAGAACTCTCCTGAAATTCGGCAGGACCGATCAGGAGCCGGAAGCGTTTCGCAGACCACCGTAACTGTGCCATGAGCCAGTCACCAGCCAGCCGCAATCGACCGGAAGATTGACGCCGGTGATGGCGCCGGCATCCGGGCCAGCCAGAAACGCGGCGGCACGTGCAACTTCGACGGGTTGAACCATTCTGCCCAGCGCGTTGTTGCGTTCAAGCGTGGCGACATCACGCTCGCCCTTGTCGATGGCGTCCTGCAATGCCGGCGTGAGGGTGTGCCCGGGAGAGACGGCATTTACCCGGATTCCGGCCGGACCCCACTCGGCAGCCAGGCATTCGGTAATGGAAACGACGGCCGCTTTCGCAGGCGCATAGGCGTGCAATGGAACCGAGCGCGATGCGACGATGGAAGCAATGTTTACAATAGCGCCGTGGCCGCGTTTGGCCATGTATTCGCCGAAGACTACCGAGGTCAGATAGGTGCCGCGTTGATCCACACGGATGACTTCATCCCACAGGTGCATCGACAGCTGACCCGGGGGCAATGGTTGCTGGATGATGCCGGCACTGTTGACGAGAATTTCGACCGGGCCGACTTCAGACTCGACCTGTTCGGCACATTGGCGCATCGCTTGCTCGTCGGTGACGTCGGCGACAAACCCGTGCCCCTTGAATTCACTCGCCGTTTTGCTTACGCTGTGGTCGCGGTCAAGCAATACGATCTGTGCGCCGCGCGCTGCCATTTCCCTGGCACAGGCCAGGCCGATCCCGCTGGCCCCGCCGGTGATGACGGCAATCCCTGACAGAGCATTTGCGCTCATGATGTCTCCCCTCGTATTCGCGATGTTGTGATGTTGTCATTCTACCCAGCCTGAGGCATTCGTCCCGCAGCGAATGTGTGTGGCAATATCAGACTGTTCAGGCATCGTTTGAATGCCTGTCTATTTCAATCATTATTTGTTTTGATCAGACGTTGTATTGAACAGGGCCGTTTCGAGCGGGGGAGGGGAGAATGAGTCAGCAGAAACCAAAAGTGGGTTGTATCGGAGCCGGTGTTCTGGGAAGCGCAATCATGCGCCGATTGATCGATTGCGGCTTTGCGCCGATGGTCTGGAACCGCGATCAGGCCAAACTGGCTGATGTGTTGAAAGCAGGTGCGAGTGCCGCGAACAGCCCGGCGGAACTGACCCGCGCCTGCGACTTTGTCATTACCTGCATCAGTGATGGCAATGCGGTCGAGAAGGTCGTGTTTGGCAAGGACGGTGTGGCCGAAGCGGGTGGTGCGGACAAGGTGCTGGTGGATATGTCGACCTGTGCCGCAGCGCATACCAAGGCAATGGCCGAGCGACTTGCCCAGCAGTCCGGCATGGCCTGGCTCGATTCACCGATATCGGGCGGTGCGCCGGCGGCGCTCGAAGGAAAGATGGCAATCATGGTTGGCGGGCGTGCGGAAGTGTTCGAGCGGGCGCAGCCGTTATGGGATGTACTGGCAGGTCGCGCCACCCTGATGGGACCAAACGGCGCCGGGCAGGCAACCAAGATGATCAATCAGGTGCTGGTGTCTACCGGACTGGCGGTGCTGGCCGAAGCCTGCGGGTTCGCGGAACGCGCCGGTATTGATGCGGCGAAAATTCCGCAGGCACTGGCGGGCGGGCGTGCCGACTCGCGTCAGCTACAGGAAATGTTCCCGAAAATGGTGGCGTCGGATTTTGCGATTACCGGACGGGCTGCATTGATGGTCAAGGATCTGGAATTGATCCATGATCTTTCGCGTCACGTCGGCGCGCCGTTGCCGGTGACAGCGGGAGTGACGGAATTGTTTCGCAAGATGGTCGCCGACGGCTGGGGCGAGCGCGATAACACCGAAATGGTGAATTACTACCGCACGCGGAAAAACTAACCCTGGTTATTAGAGGTCAGTCTTGTAACGCGATTGCACGGCAGTGTCGAATTCGTCGATCTTGCCGGATTCCAGTCCGCCGCGTTGCGCGATCTCCTTGCCGAACGATACGTTGATTGTTGACGGCCATGTTTCCGGTTTCCACAGTTCAGCGCGCAAAAAAGCCTTGGCACAGTGGAAGTAAACCGAGTCGATCCTGATGCGGGTGACCAGTAGCGCTGCCATGCCGCGTGCCGACATTTTTTCGAGCAGTGCCGGATCATCATCAAGCTGTGCCCGGCCTTCGATGCGCAGTGTTTCGCATGTTCCCGGCGCAAGAAAGATGAGCCCGACTTTCGGGTTACCGAGAATGTTCTCCAGTGAGAACGCCAGTTTGTTGCCCTTGCGCTCGGGAATGAGGATGGTGTGATCGTCTTCGACCCGGACGAACCCGGCTTCATCACCTTTGGGTGAGACTTGTGCTTGACCGTCCTTGCCGCAAGTCGCCAGAAACAGCATCGGCGAGTGCGCGATGAATGCACGCGCGGTGTCGTTCAGCCGCGAATGGATTTTCAGCCGAACCAGTTCGTTCGGCGTGCCAATCAGTTCGCGTAGCCGTTGCGTCGATTCAATGACAGCCATGATCGAGGCCCATGTGAGCGCGGGAGCCGAAACCTCCCATGCCGAACCCTATCTACTTCATCGTTGGCATCACAAACTCGGCACCCTTGCGAATGCCGGTCGGCCAACGACTGGTAACGGTCTTGAGGTGTGTGTAGAAACGCACGCCCTCCGGTCCGTAGGCATAGTGGTCACCGAACAGCGAGCGCTTCCAGCCACCGAAGCTGTGGAAAGCCATCGGTACCGGAATCGGTACGTTGATGCCGACCATGCCGATCTGGATTCGCATGGAGAATTCTCGCGCGGCATCACCGTCGCGGGTGAACAGCGAAACGCCATTGCCGAATTCGTGTGCGTTGATCAGGCTGACGGCTGTTTCAAAATCGGGTACGCGCACAATGGAAAGAACCGGCCCGAAGATCTCTTCCTTGTAAATCGTCATGTCCGGCTTGACATCGTCGAACAGGCACCCGCCGATGAAATAGCCATTCTCGTGGCCTTTCACCTTGAGACCTCGCCCGTCAACAACGAGCTTTGCGCCTTCCTCTACGCCTTTGTCGACGTAAGTAGTGACTTTTTCCAGATGTTGTCTGGTGACTAGCGGACCCATATCGGGATCGGCAGTACCGTTATCGATTTTCAGTGATTTCGCGCGTGCAGCGAGTTTTTCCACCAGCTGGTCGGCAATATCGCCAACGGCAACGCCAACCGAAATCGCCATGCACCGTTCGCCTGCCGAGCCGTAAGCTGCGCCAATGAGTGCGTCGACCGCTTGATCGAGATCGGCATCCGGCATGACGACAAGATGATTCTTGGCGCCACCGAGTGCCTGCACCCGCTTGCCCGCGGCAGTGCCGGTGCGGTAGACGTACTCGGCGATGGGCGTGGAGCCGACAAAGCTTACGGCGGCAACGCGCGAGTCGTTAAGCAGCGTGTCCACTGCCACTTTGTCACCCTGGGCGACATTGAAAACCCCATCCGGCAGGCCGGCTTCCTTGAGCAGGTTGGCAATAAAGATGCTGGCTGACGGGTCCCGCTCGGAAGGCTTGAGCACGAAAGTGTTGCCGCAGGCGATGGATACCGGGAACATCCACATCGGTACCATCACCGGAAAATTGAACGGTGTGATGCCGGCGCACACGCCCAGCGGCTGGCGTACTGAATAGCTGTCAATGCCGGTGCCGATCTGTTCGGTGTACTCGCCCTTGAGCAACTGCGGAATGCCGCAGGCAAACTCGACCACTTCGAGGCCGCGAATGGCTTCGCCTCTGGCATCAGACAAGACCTTGCCATGCTCGCTGGTGATGATGGCGGCGAGTTTGTCCAGATCGCGCTCGAGCAATTCCTTGAACTTGAACATCACCCGCGCGCGTTTCAGTGGAGGCGTCGCCGCCCACGCCGGAAACGCCTTGTGTGCCGCTTCAATGGCGGCGCCGACTTCGGCTTCAGTGGCGAACTGGACGCGGCTGGCAACTTCACCGAGCGCCGGGTTATATACATCGCCAAATCGATCGCTTGTGCCGCTGACTTCCTGGCCATTGATGAAGTGAGAAATTTCGCGGGGCAGGACGGCTTCCTTGGTTGCGGGTTTGTTCATCGTTTCCTCGTGTTCGGTTCTATATCGGTATTGTCTGTATCGATGTTATGCGTATTGGCGTTGCCGTGATCGTGCACCTTGTTAACGATGCTGTGCGCTTAGCGCTTCGGTATCAGGTGAATCGATATCGAATTCCTGATCCAGCGGATAGATCGGGCGGCGCAGATGCCGGTAGTTGAACATGGTCCAGTCCGATGAGCCGACACCAACGCCGTCACAGAAGACCATGCCTTTGGCAATCGGCATGAAGACCGGACGGAAGTACATGCGCGATTTGAGCAACAGGTATTTCTTGCGTGTGGGGTCGATGCCGACGCTGGTAAAGACGCCGCGGTCCCAT
>JASFUE010000165.1:0-7283 GCA_050050435.1 Burkholderiales bacterium
GACAATTGCCCACAGCAAGCCTATACCACTGCCGATACTTGCCACGGCCAGCAAATAGCGCAGAACCGCTTTGCGCCAGTTCAGCAATGATCCGTTAACACCGGCGACCCTGATCCCCCAGCTTTTCTGCGCCAGCGTCTGCCCGCTGCGTACCCAGCAAAAGACAAAATAGCCGCCGCTCACGGCAATGAGGTAGAGATAGAAGGCTATTCGTAGCGGCCCTTGTGGTGATTGTCCGACGAGCGCGACGAACAGGTAGCCGGCGATAAACACAATTGCAAATACCAGGACCGATTCATATGCCAGCGCCGCCAATCGTCTCCAGATCCCGGCCAGTTCAGGCTGCGATTGCGGGCTCATCCGCTCTTGGCAAAAACCGGCCCGCCCCAATGCACGGCGCTCAATCCTGCCAGTTTCGATAACGATGTTGCTGACGCAGTTCCCGCCGTCGCTGTTCGGGCAGATTCTGATATTCCTCCCAGCGTTCGCGAAGAACCCGGCGCTGTTCAGGGGAGAGTTCCTGGATTCGCCGATACCGCTCACGGGCCTGTTCACGCTGCTCCGGGGTCAGTTGTGCCCAGTGGCGCATGCGCTTTTGGATTTGCTGCTGTTTCTCCGGCTCCATTTCCGGGAACTGCTCGGCCATTTCCAGCCAGCGCTGACGGCGCTCCGGTTCGATCTCGTTCCATTCGCTCTTTAGCGGCTCGAGTACCTGCTGCTGCTGGGAATTAAGCTGCGTCCATGTGGGCGCCGTCTGGGCAAATCCACCGTCCGGCAACGCCAGCATCAGCAGCAGGCCGGCTCCTAGCGTTGCTCTTCTAGCGAAGTATTCCTTAACCACGCATCGAATCCCGGGTCTGTGTAGGCGTGAATGGGCAACTCGTCATGCATCAGCGCCGTTTCCACGTCAAATGGATCCTGGCTGACCGTACTTTGCAGGAACAATACCGCGCCTGCTGCGATCACCAAAAACAGCGCTGGCAATGTGACCGTCAGCACCATTCGGTGGCCATTTACCATTGCGGCCAGCCGGCTGCGCCACGATGCCGGTTCGGTCCCTGCCCGCAGAGCCTGTTTCCTGGCATCAGTCAGTCTTGCAACAATATCAGGCGGAAGCTCGTTCAGATTCTGATCAAGCTGTTGAACGATCCGCCGCGCCAGATCGTCTTGTGTCATGGTTCTATGCCTCGATCTCTCAAAAAAGCGGCAATCGTATGCGTCGCCCGCGAGCAATGGGTCTTGACACTGCCCTCCGAGCATCTCATTGCCGACGCAGTCTCCGCTACGTCCAGTTCTTCCCAATAACGCAATATGAACGCCTGTCGTTGACGCGCAGGCAGGCGCTTTAACGCCTCTTCGATCACGTTGGCGATCTCACGTTGCTGCAGATGCCGCTCCGGCTCATCCTGCCTGGCGGTGTCAACTTCAAGTGTATCCAAAAAGTCGTACTCCTCGTCATCTTCACGAGAGCGGAATGAGGAAAACAGCGTTGTCCAGGTAGTGCGCACGCGTTGCCGACGGTAGAAATCGCGAATGGTATTCTGCAGAATACGTTGAAACAGCAACGGCAACTCCTCGCCTGGCCTGTCACGGTAACGATCGGTCAGTTTGAACATCGCATCCTGAACGATGTCCAGCGCAGTGTGGTCGTCGCGGACGGCAAAAACAGCCTGTTTGAATGCACGGCGCTCCACCTGGAGGAGGAATTCACTCAGTTCGTGTTCGGTAGCCAGGGTGCTGTTTCTCCGTGCCTTGCCTGTGCCGGGTGTGTGCCGGCCAAAGTGTTTGTTTTCGCTGGTTGCCGGCTCGTTCGGCGTTCTTCAATACTGGTCCACATTGTGCTGGGTAATGCGTTAAAGCGGCCTGACGGCGTCGATATCAGCCGCCAGATTGCGTCGATCTCGTGGAATACGTCTCATGCTTCTGATTTTATGGCCTAATGGGCCTCAGGAGCGCTAGAATAACGGAGGTTAGCGCATGCAAAGTGTAAACCTTACGAATCATTTCCTGATCGCCATGCCAAACATGGCCGATCCCTATTTTGCCAAATCGCTCACCTTTATCTGTGAGCACAATGAGCAAGGTGCACTGGGCGTGGTCGTGAACCGTCCGACGGAGATGACACTGGCTGCGCTGTTTGACCAGGTCGATATTCCTCTGAAAAACCAGCGATTGTCGAAATTGCCTGTCTATTTCGGCGGCCCTGTTCAGGTCGACCGCGGATTCGTATTGCATCGCCCTGTCGGACCGTGGCAATCGACGCTGAATGTCGATGGCGCAGTTGGATTGACGACATCGCGCGACATTCTGGAAGCGATGAGCGAGGGCAATGGCCCCGATTCCGAAGGGTTGCTGATTTCGCTTGGCTATTCTGGCTGGGCGGCTGGCCAGCTCGAGGAGGAAATCAGCCAGAATGCCTGGCTGACGGTTGCCGCAGACCAGTCGATTATCTTTGATCTGCCGCCCGAAGCGCGCCTCGGGGGCGCCATGAACCTTCTGGGGATCGACCCAGCGAGCCTTTCGGAAGAAGCCGGGCATGCGTGAGTCGGTGTCGGGTCGCTGGAGCGAGGGCACTTGACGGTATCGGGCAACACCGCCGGATACGGCACTTCAGGGCAAACCGGTAAGCAGCGCGGGGCAGTGCTGGCGCTGGATTTCGGCGAACGGCGCATCGGCGTCGCTGTTGGCGATCGCGAAATCGGCATTGCCCACCCGCTCGAAACCATTCATTACAGACGCGATCAGGATCCGTTGGCGCTGCTCGAGACTCTGGTGCGCGAGTGGCACCCGGTGCTGTTTGCTGTCGGACTGCCGGTCAGCGCCGATGGTACCGAACATGATCTCGCACCTGCGGTGCGCCGCTTCTGTGACGGCCTGAAACAACGGTTTGGAATCGGGATCAGACTGATTGACGAGCGCTATACTTCGACCGCAGCATCAGAAATACTGGGTGATGCCGGCATTCGGGGAAGGCGTCAGAAAGACTATCTCGATCAGATTGCCGCACAAATGATACTGGAAGATTTTTTTGCCAATGACAATGCAATTGCCTGACGTCGAGCAACTGCTCGCGGCCCTGACTGGACAGATTCGGGGCAATATCAAACCCGATACCGGAATCATCGGTATTTATACCGGAGGTGTGTGGGTGGCCGAGCGGCTGCACGCGGCACTTGGCAGCGAAGTGCCGATGGGCACGATTGATATCGCGTTCTATCGGGACGATTATGCCAAGCGCGGACTGCAGGGCAACGTCAAGCCCTCCGACATCGGCTTTGACGTCAACGGGCGTGACATCATTCTGGTCGATGACGTGTTGTATACCGGACGGACCATCCGTGCTGCCATGAATGAGCTGTTCGACTACGGCCGGCCCGGTCGAGTCATGTTGGCGGCACTGGTCGACAGGGGTGGCAGGCAGCTGCCGATCGAGCCACAGTTCCTCGGCGCCGAGCTCAGCGTTCCCGACGATAAACTCGTATCGCTGCAGCGCTCGGACAGCGGATCGTTGCAACTGGCCCTGCAACCGCGACCAACGGAAAACAATCAACAGTGAATCGTAGCCCCCAACTCGACAGCGCCGGGCGTCTGACCCATTTGCTGTCAATTGAGGGGCTGCCGCGCGAAATTCTTGTCGACATCCTCGACACAGCGCGCTCCTTTGTTTCCGTTACCGAGCGCGACATCAAGAAAGTGCCATTGTTGCGCGGCAAGTCTGTTTTCAATCTGTTCTTTGAGCCGAGCACGCGCACCCGGACCACGTTTGAAATCGCCGCAAAACGCTTGTCCGCAGATGTCATCAATCTCAACGTCGGCTCGTCGTCACAGACCAAGGGTGAAACACTGCTCGACACGGTGGCCAACCTGTCAGCCATGCATGCCGACATGTTCGTCGTCCGCCACTCGCAAAGCGGTGCGCCCAATCTGATTGCCCGGCACGTTGCGCCGAATATTCATGTCATCAATGCCGGCGATGGCAGGCACGAGCACCCCACTCAGGCCCTGCTCGACATGTTCACTATCCGTCATTACAAGAAGGACTTCAGTGGATTGCGTGTGGCCATTGTCGGCGACATCCTGCATTCGCGGGTGGCGCGCTCGCAGATCCATGCCCTGACCACACTGGGTGTTGCCGAGGTGCGCGTCATCGCCCCGGCAACGCTGTTACCTGCCGAAGTCTCGCGGCTTGGCGTGCATGTATTCACAAACATGGTCGAGGGCCTCAAGGGTGTCGACGTGGCGATCATGCTGCGGCTGCAGAACGAACGCATGAACGGTGAACTGCTGCCCAGCGCACAGGAGTATTTCAGGAATTACGGCCTGAGCCCGGATAAGCTTGCCTACGCCGATCCGCAGGCGATCGTGATGCACCCGGGCCCCATGAACCGGGGCGTGGAAATTGATTCACAGGTCGCTGATGGATCGCAGTCCGTGATATTGCCGCAGGTGACGTTTGGCATTGCCGTGCGCATGGCGGTGATGTCCATTCTGGCAGGTGGCCAACCATGAACATCTGTATCAGCGGCGGCAGGGTGGTGGACCCGGCCAGCGGGCTGGACGCACAACACGACGTTTACGTGGCTGGCTCCAGGGTTGTTTCCATCGGCAAACAGCCCGAGGGTTTTCAGGCCGAGCGCACGATAGAGGCAAGCGGGCTGGTGGTCTGCCCGGGACTGGTCGACGTTGCCGTGCGCGTGCGCGAGCCGGGACTGGAACACCGGGCGACGCTGGACAGTGAAGCTGCCGCGGCGGTTGCCGGTGGCATTACTGCTCTGGCTTGTCCGCCCGATACCGATCCGCCTCTGGACGAGCCGGGCCTGGTGGAAATGCTCAAGTACCGGGCACGCAGTCTCAATCTCGTGCATGTCTACCCGTTGGGCGCGCTCACGCAGGCATTGCACGGCAGGAAGCTCACCGAGATGTCGCAACTGGCAGAGGCCGGCTGCGTGGCCTTCTCGCAGGGCGATGCGGCGCTTCCGAAGCCGCAGATGCTTCTCAGGGCCTTGCAGTATGCGGCCACTGTCGGCTATGCGGTGTGGCTGCGCCCGCAGGACTCCAGTCTGGCGTTCGGTGGCGTGGCGCACGATGGCGAAGTTGCTACCCGTCTTGGATTGCCAGCCATCCCCACGGTCGCCGAGACCGTCGCGGTATCAACGATTCTGCTGCTGGCGCGCGAGACCGATGCGCGCGTGCACCTGTGCCGGTTGTCCAGCGCGCAGGGCGTAGAACTGGTGCGCCAGGCAAAGGCTGATGGCCTGCAGGTCAGTTGCGACCTGTCGATCAATCATCTTCACCTCACTGATATCGACATCGAGGATTTCGAATCGAACTGCAACCTGATTCCACCGCTGCGCACGCGCCGCGACCTTGACGCGCTGCGCGCGGGGCTTGCCGACGGAACCATTGACGCGATTTGTTCCGATCACGCACCGGTTGATGAAGACGACAAGCAGTTGCCTTTCGGAGAGGCTGCGCCGGGCGCTGTCGGACTGGAACTGTTGTTGCCGCTCACACTCAAATGGGCAGCCGAGACCGGTACCCCGTTGTCGCGGGCGCTCGCACATCTGACATCGGTGCCGGCGCAACTGTTGGGCGTGCCTGGCGGTCGTCTGGCGGTGGGGGACAGTGCGGACCTTTGCATATTTGACCCCGCTCGCAACTGGCGAGTCGATTCGTCCAGTCTGCGCAGTCAGGGACGGAACACCCCCTTTGCAGGACACCTTCTCGAAGGAAAGGTCTTGTATACGATGGTGGGTGGCCACATTGTTTATCAGGAGTAATTGACACCTGTGTGTACCGTTGGCGGCGCTTGTTGCGCGAATGCCGCATGAGCAATTTTTTTGTTTACCGATTTCCCGTATCCGAACATGAATCCACTGCTTGATTTTTCCGGTTTGCCCCGTTTTGCCGACTTCAAACCCGAGTTTGTCGAGCCGGCCGTTTCCCAGTTGCTCGGCGAGGTTGCTGCCGCGGTCGACGAGGTGACCGCCGGCGAGGAACGTCCAACCTGGGACAGCCTGGTGACGCCGCTCGACGATGCGATCGAACGGCTGCGACGAGCCTGGGGTCAGGTGGCGCACCTGAACGCCGTCATGAATTCGCCGCAATTGCGCGAGGTGTACAACGCGAATCTGCCGAAAGTCACGCAGATGTTCACCGAACTTGCCCAGAACGAGTCTTTGTTCCAGCGTTACAAGGCATTGAAAGCATCGCCGGAATTTGAGGAGTTGGACGACGCCCAGCGGAAGTTCATCGATAATGAGTTGCGCGATTTCAGGCTCGGTGGTGCGGACTTGTCACCGGAAAAAAAGGCGGAGTTCCGGGAAAATGCCCAGCAACTGGCCGGGGCTTCGTCACGTTTCAATGACAACTTGCTCGATGAGACCAATGCCTTCGAATTGATCGTCACTGACAAGGATGACTTGTCGGGCATTCCCGCCGACGTAATTGATGCAGCCGCCAGGAACGCCGAAGGCGATGGCAAGAAGGGGTGGAAGTTCACATTGCATGCGCCATCCTATCTCCCGGTGATGCAGTATGCCGATAATCGCTCGCTGCGCGAGAAAATGTATCGAGGTTTCGTAACCCGCGCGTCGGAATTCGGTGCGGCAGAGCACGACAACACGCAGCTGATCAACGAGATTCTGCGGTTACGGCGGCGTCAGGCGCAGTTGCTGGGATACCAGGACTATGCCGAGGTATCGCTGGAGCCGAAGATGGCGCAGTCTCCCCGGCAGGTGCTCGATTTCCTGCAGGATTTTGCAGCCCGGGCGAAACCGCACGCGAAACGCGATCTCGATACCCTGCGCGAGTTTGCGGCAAGCGAAATGGGCATGGATACCCTCGAAGCCTGGGATGTTGCCTACGCATCCGAGAAATTGCGGGTCGCGCGTTACGCGTTTTCCGACCAGGAGGTGAAACAGTACTTTCCGGAACCCAAGGTGCTGGAAGGCATGTTTCGTGTCGTTCAGACGATATACGGCATCAGGATTGTGGAAGCTGACGCACCGCGTTGGCACCAGGACGTGCGTTTTTACTCGATTTATGACCGTGACGAGGTGCTGGTCGGCCAGTTCTATCTGGATCTGTATGCCAGGTCCAGCAAGCGTGGCGGGGCCTGGATGGATGATGCAATTACCCGGCGCAGGAAGAAAAGCAGGATCCAGACTCCCGTCGCCTATCTGAATTGCAACTTTTCGTCGCCAATTGGAGACAAACCGGCCCTGCTTACCCATGATGAAGTGATCACGCTGTTCCACGAATTTGGCCATGGATTACACCAC
>JASFUE010000166.1:0-7259 GCA_050050435.1 Burkholderiales bacterium
GGTGGTCTACTCAGTGCCGATGCTGGGAGGGCAAAGCGCTGCCTACATTATGGCTGCCCTGAAGGCTTACCGGTCCGGTGAGCGCGGCTACGAGACAATGCGGGCGATAGCAGCCCAGCTAAGCGACGAGGACATTGCCGATCTTGCTGCCTACTATTCGAACGGTGGCAAGTAGTACCCGCCTGACAGCGCGGATTCGAAAAACGGTCGGATCGCCCGGACTGAACCGGATACGAGGACAAAAATGAGACAAAAACTTTCAATGATGGTGGCCATTGCCACTTGTATGGGGGCCGGAAACGCGCTGGCGGAGGAGGCTGCCGACCACGGTGGCGCCGTCAACGCAGCGGAAATCGTCACGACCGTGTGCGCCATGTGCCACGGCGAGGATGGCAACAAGATGCTCACGCCGGAAACACCGAAACTGGGTGGCCAGAAGGCGGACTACCTTGCGCGAGCGTTGCACGAATACAAGGACGGTGGTCGCAAGAACCCGATCATGGGGGCGGTGAGCCAGCCGCTTAGCGAAGCGGAGATCGAGGCTTTGGCAGCTTACTATGCAGCACAGCCATCACAGCTGTTTACGCTGAAGTAACAGCGTTCGACGCTGCAGGGCGTGAATCAGTAAAAAGGGGCCGAAATGGCCCCTTTCTTTTTGTCATCCTCCGGCAGCGGCTGGCTCATGATGAAACCGCGCGCCCAATAAATATCGCTGGGCCGCCCAGGTGCATGACCTGCTACCGGTCCTTTGCGAGCTGATGGCGCAGGCAAGCGAGATAGGCGTCCTGATCCGGAGGCGAAGCGCTCCGGTTGGCCTGCCACACCGTTTCTCCCAGGCATTCGAGCACGATATGCAGGGCCGCATGGCGATCCCCGAGTTTCGCCGTGAGCGCTGTGAACAGCTCGGAAATCCCGGCGGGCTGGTCGATCGCCAGTTGCTCGGCGATCGAAAGGTGCAGGCTCAGGTGCAGAAACGGATTGAGACCGCCCGATTCCGGTGGATAGTCGCGCTCGATATTTCGCTCCCTGTCGCTCAACAGCGCCTGGTACTCGGGGTGCAGGAGGATGATTTCCAGGGCGGTTGTCTCAAGGCCTTCGAGAGCCTGCCCGGACTTATACTTTTCCCATGTGCCGAAGAACAGTTCGCGAGCCTGACGGCGGGAAGGATTGAACATTAGTCGTCTTTCGTCTTGTGCCGGTATTCGCACAGATCGCGGATCGGACAATTCGGGCATTCGGGCCTGCGTGCCTTGCAGCAGTAGCGCCCATGCAGGATCAGCCAGTGGTGCGCGTCTTTTCTGAATTCTTCGGGCACCAGACGCATCAGCTTTTCTTCCACCTTCACGACATCCTTGCCCGGCGCAATTCCGGTGCGGTTGGCGACGCGAAAAATGTGCGTATCCACAGCGATGGTGGGCTCGCCGAAAGCGGTATTGAGTACGACGTTGGCGGTCTTGCGTCCAACGCCCGGAAGCTGCTCGAGTTCTTCGCGTGTGCGCGGGACTTCGCCCTGATATTGATCAACCAGAATCTGGCATGTCGCAATGATGTTCTTCGCCTTGGACCGGAATAGTCCAATACGCTGAATGTACGGCACGAGACCTTCTTCGCCAAGATCGAGCATCGCCTTTGGGGTGTTGGCGGCATCAAAAAGCTTGCTTGTCGCAAGGTTAACGCTCTTGTCGGTTGCCTGGGCAGAGAGGATTACCGCGATCAGCAATTCGAACGGGCTGGAATAGACGAGTTCGGTCTGCGGGTGCGGATTGGCTTTGCGCAGCCGCGAGAAAATTTCGGTTCGGCGGGCTTTGTTCATCGCATTCCCGGCGGCATTGCGCTGCGACGCACGACAACGGATTTGATGTCGCTGCAAGGCATCGTCGGCAGGGCTTTTGCCTTTGCGTCAGTCATCCATCCGGTCCGTGGCGCGCACGCGCTCTTTTCAGGGCTGCCTCGATGGTCGCAGCCTTTTTCTCGGCAGCGCCGCGTGCAGTGCCAGCACGCGGGCCGGCTTCGCGGTCGGGCGCTTTCTTTTTCAACCGTTGTTCGCGTTTGTGCGCTTTCAATGTGGTGCGCGTATTGTGATTGGCATAGCGACGGGCAAATGCCGGTGCCAGTTCTTCGCTCGACATATCGTGCATTTGCCGGGCCTGTTCGTAGCCTTCTTCAGCAAGCTCCTCGAGCGCGATCATGTCGATGCAATCGACCGGGCAGGGCGCAACGCAGAGATCACACCCACTGCAGTACCCGGTCAGTACGGTATGCATACGCTTTGGGCCGCCAATTATTGCATCCACCGGGCAGGCCTGAATGCACAGGGTGCAGCCGATGCAACGGCTCTCGTCGATAACGGCGGTCGTTCGCGGTGCTTCGACGCCGAATTCCGGATTGAGTGGCAAGACTGTGGTGTCGAGCAACCGGGCCAGGCGTTCGATACCGGCCTGTCCCCCGGGCGGGCACTGGTTGATTGGCGCTGTCTTGTTCGCGACGGCAACTGCGTATGCATGGCAATCGGGATAGCCGCAGCGCGTGCACTGTGTCTGTGGCAGCAATCGCTCGATCGCCTCGATGAGGTCAGGGCTTGCGCCGGGCATGGCGAGGAAATCAGCTACTGCCGTGGGCAGGACGTGAACCGAGTTGCTTCAGACATCGGTCGACCCATTTTGCCGTGAGCTTTTCCTGAAGCGAATTCTGTTTCAGACGTGACGCAAGTGCATCGAAGTCGACCACGTCCAGATTCTGGTCCTGGTTGAAGCAGGAAAATACATACTCGCGCTCGCCGGTTTTCGGGTTGACGTGCGGTTGCAGGCATTGTGCGCAAATCTCCTTGAGCATGCACTGCATTGGCGAATTGATCGAGCCGATAGCAAAATGATGCTCTGACAGATGTGGTGCGAGCACACCGTGGCGGGCCGCAGTGACGCCTGCCATCATTCGATCCGAGCCGATTACGATCATGCGCTGGCAGTCGCTGAAGTTGATCGCCTGCTCGCCCAGTTGGCCCTCGGCATATGCTTGCATGGCCTGCACAATGTTGCCGACAAAGGTCCTGTCATCCGGGCGTCGCGGCTCGAAACCCGGCCCTTCATCGCAGCACCACACGACGACATCGGATGCGGCCTCGATCTCGTCAACCTTGTAGCGGTCTATCATGTGCTTGTAGCCGGCGAAATACAGTACGCGTGATCCTGCTTTGCGCAGCGCTTCACCGATCGAGAACAGCACCGCATTGCCGAGGCCGCCGCCGACGAGCACAACGGTCTGGCCGCCGACAATTTCCGTGGGCGTGCCGGTGGGACCCATCAACACCACGGGTTGCCCCGGTTTGAGCAGGGCACACAGATCCGACGAACCACCCATTTCCAGGACAATGGTCGACACGATGCCGCGCTCGCGGTCTACCCAGGCACCGGTCAGTGCCAGGCCTTCCATGGACAGCCGCGTGCCCTCTATTTCAGGCGCCAGCGTTTCGAAATTCTGTAAGCGATAGAACTGTCCGGGCTGAAAGCGTCTGGCGGCCTGTGGAGCCAGCAGTACGATTTCGACAATCTTCGGTGTCAGCCGTATCACTTCGTGCACACTCGCGCGCAAGGTCCGGTTGAAATGTCCGATGAATGCCTCGTCATTCCCCGAAAATGCAGGTTGCACCTGTTCCATCACCTGACTGACGATTGGATAACCCTGCTTTGCGCCCCCCATGGCTTTGACGACGTTACCGAAAAACGAGGGATGCAGATCACCAAAGAAGCTGATGAACCGCCCGTCTTGCTGGCGTTCGAGCAATACCTGCGGATGCTCCGGTTTGGCCGTGCGTTCCGGTTGGACTACGTTGCCATTTTCGTCAACGGCCTGAAAGTACCGTCCGTCGAGCGGGAAATGCTGCGAATCTTCACGGGCGGCGACTGTATTGGGTTTGGTGCCGGCCGCGACCAGGATGGTGCGTGCGGGCAGATTCAATGTCGACTCGACCACATCGCCTGATTCGTTGGTTTGCCTGGCGAGCACGTTCAAGGCGCATGCATGGCCGAATTCATCCACGTCAACAGCTTTCGGTGAGAGCATCTCGATAAATCGCACACCTTCCTCGAGCGCTTTCTCGACTTCTTCATGGTTAAGTGTGTACGATGGGCTGTCAATGAGGCGCTTGCGGTAAACGATGGAAACACCGCCCCATGAATTGACCAGTTCAGCGATGCGTGCCGGGCGATTTTCGATTGCGGCCTGCTCGCGTTCGGTCCGAATGGCCCTGGCGTGATGGAGGAATTCATCCGCGATCAGGTTTTCCTCGGCATCCCAGTTCGCGCGCACGGTGTTCTCGCCCTGCTGCGCAACCAGTGCCTCATAGCGTGAAAGAAATTTCTCGACCTGCAGCGGATAGTAGGCGGCTGACTCGGTTGCCGTATCAATGGCTGTGAGTCCGCCGCCAATTACCACGACCGGCAGGCGCACCTGCATGTTGGCGATCGACTCCGGCTTTGCAGCACCGGTCAATTGCAGTGCCATGAGAAAATCGGAGGCGGTGCGAACACCACGCGCCAGTGAGTTGGGAATGTCGAGCACTGTCGGCTTTCCTGCACCGGTTGCCATGACGATGTGATCGAAACCTTGCTCGAACGCTTCGGCTGCATCCAGTGTGCCGCCAAAGCGAACTCCGCCAAATAACGCAAACCGGCTGCGCCGTTGCAGAAGCAGTCGGACGACCTTCAAAAAATTCTTGTCCCAGCGAACGGTGATGCCATATTCGGCAACGCCACCAAAACCGGCCATAACGCGTGCATCGAGTGGCTCTTTCAGCGATTCAAAATCGCGCACTGGCGCAAACGGTGTACGCTCGCCGAAGGCATCAACGCCGGACAGTGCCGGTGGCAGTGGTTCAATCTTCAGACCGTCGATGCCGACAACGGTATGTCCGTCGTTGAGCAGGTGGTGGGCGACGGTGAACCCGGCCGGTCCCATGCCTGAAATGAGCACGCGCTTGCCGCTGTTTTCGCGTGGATATGGCCGACGCAGGTCCAACGGATTCCAGCGCGTGAGCAGTGAGTAGATTTCGAAACCCCAGGGCAGGGCGAGTACGTCTTTCAGCGTGCGTGTTTCGACCTGGGGGATATTGACCGGGTCCTGCTTCTGGTAAATGCACGATTTCATGCAATCGTTGCAGATGCGGTGTCCGGTAGCGGCCACCATCGGATTGTCCACACAAATCATCGCCAGCGCGCCAATGGCGACGCCGTCGGACTTCAGCTTCTGGAATTCGGAAATTCGCTCCTCGAGAGGGCAGCCGGCGAGCTGCACGCCGAATACCGTGTCCTTGAAAGCGCCGGTCTTGTCCTTGAGGCCTTGCGAACACGAATCCTTGCCTTGCTCGTGGCACCAGATGCAGTAATGCGCCTGGTCAAGCGCGCCGATCAGATCGGTTCCGTGATCGGTCAGTGCGAAGCCATTGCGGCGGCGAAGATGGCCGAGCCGGTGCGTCGTGATTCCGCTTTCGCGGGTCGTTTGCACCGGGACCAGATTCTGTGGGTCGAGCTTGCGGGGCACCTTGAACAGCACACCGCTAGCGTGGCGTTCCTGACCGGCCGCAGTGTGCACGGCCCAGGCGGCGTAGCGCAGGGCGATGTCCAGTTCGGCACTGTGGGCATCGCTGTCTTCGAGCCATTTCTGCACATGGTGGGCAAAGGCCAGTTCCGAGAACGGCTCGCCCATATTGGCCAGCAGTTGTGCTTCGAGCTCGCTGCCGTCAAAGGTCTCTGCCTGCGCTGCCTTGTAGGTAGTCGCCGCCTTGCGCTGCACGAACTGGCGCTTGATCTTGTACAGCGGCGCCAGCGCATGATGATTTGCCGAAAGTGTCCCGACTTCGCTTTCGATCGCGAACAGCCGTGCGAGGAAATCATCGAGATGCCCGGCGAGCGCCATGAGCAGATGCGATTCGTCCTTGCGCTCGAGCGAATCCGGCGCTTCGCGTGCTGCCAGCAGCTGTTGCGCCAGGTACGGGTCGGTCTCGCGCAAGGCTTCGATAAACGAGGCGTCGAGTTGTATCAGGCCATCGCGTTCGTAAAGGCGCTCAAAAGCGACATCAAACCCGGCAGTGAATTTCGGGATGTGAGGGGTTTTGGGTGAATTCACGAGTGTGTTGAAGCGGCCCGGTGAAAAGCCGCGCATTATATCAGTGAGCCTGCTCGATGAATTCGTGCACGGCGCGTGCGCAATCGGCCACGAGTTGCGGGCCGCGATATATCAGGCCCGTGTAGAGCTGGATCAATGATGCGCCGGCGGACAGCTTCTCTATCGCATCGCCCGCTTTCATGATGCCGCCCACGGCAATGACGGGAAGTTGGCCTGCCAGCGCCTCGTGTAGCCATCCGACAACCTGGGTAGCTCGCTCTCTCAATGGCGCTCCGCTCAGCCCGCCTGCCTGACCGGCGTCTCGCAGGTCCTCTACGCCAGCCCGGGACGTGGTGGTGTTTGTTGCGATGATTGCGTCCATCTCGTGGCTACATACCGTCTGCGCTACGTATTGCACATCGGATTTGTCCAGATCGGGCGAGATTTTCACGGCGATGGGCACCCGCCGGCCGTATTCCTCGCTCAATATCCTGCGTTCGAGGGCCAGACCCATTAACAGTTCCTGTAGCGCGGCACCTTCCTGCAGATTGCGCAAATTCTGTGTGTTCGGAGACGAGATGTTGATGGTCACATAGCTTGCGTGCGGGTATACCGCGCGCAGGCAGTAGCGATAGTCTTCCAGCGCGCGCTCGATTGGGGTATCGAAGTTTTTTCCGATATTGATTCCAAGAATACCGTCATATGGCGACGCGCGTACGTTGGCAACGAAGCGTTCGACCCCGTCGTTGTTGAAGCCCATTCGATTGACGAGGGCCTGCGCCCGGGGCAGGCGAAACAGCCGTTGCGGCGCATTGCCCGGTTGCGCGCGGGGTGTGACCGTGCCGACTTCGATAAATCCGAACCCCAATTTCGACAAGGCATCGACATGCTCGGCGTTCTTGTCCAGTCCGGCGGCCAGACCAACCGGATTGGGAAAGCGCAGCCCCATAACCGTTTGTGGTGTCTCGACGACGGGGCCAGCAAGGCAGGGCAGTATGCCAAGGCGATTTGCTACATCCAGGCCGGTCAGGGTGATGCTGTGTGCGCGCTCCGGATCAAGCGCGAACAAGAGCGGACGCGCTAGCGAATACAACACGGACACAGGTTGCGCAATTGCACGCCCGGTTGCGGCAATCGCGTCACGTTCACGCCTCGGGCGC
>JASFUE010000167.1:0-7236 GCA_050050435.1 Burkholderiales bacterium
GCTCCCTGTTCGAGACAGGCATCGGCAAACGCGGACACCTCCTGTGCATCAAGCAACAGTTCCACGGCGATCCATGACATTCGCTATTCGGGCACGGTCGCGTCAGTCGGGCTTGGCTGACGCCGCGAGCTTCTTCTCAAGGTAGTGGATACTGATGCCGCCCTTGGCAAATCCACTGTCGACCATCAAATCCTGATGCAGCGCGATATTGGTCTGGATGCCTTCGACGATCATCTCCGAGAGCGCCACCCGCATGCGCGCCAGCGCCTGCTCACGTGTGTCACCGTAGGAGATAACCTTGGCAATCAACGAATCGTAATGCGGCGGCACGAAATAATTCTGGTAGACGTGGGAATCGACACGGATGCCAGGGCCGCCTGGCATATGCAAGGTGGTAATACGGCCAGGCGAAGGCGTGAACTTGTAAGGGTGCTCGGCATTGATCCGGCACTCGATCGCGTGTCCGTGGAATACGATATTTTTCTGCCGGAACCGGAGTTTTTCGCCGGCCGCGATCATGATCTGGTTCTTGACGATATCGATGCCGGTAATCAATTCGGTAACCGGATGCTCCACCTGAACACGGGTGTTCATTTCGATGAAGTAGAACTCGCCATCTTCGTATAGAAACTCGAACGTACCCGCGCCTCTGTAACCGATCTTCCTGCATGCCTCGGCACATCGCTCGCCGATGCGGGCACGCTCCTTGGGCGCAATAAACGGCGCCGGCGCCTCTTCAATGACCTTTTGGTGACGCCGCTGGACAGAGCAATCCCTGTCACCCAGATAGACCGCATTGCGGTGCTCGTCGGCAAGGACCTGTATTTCGACGTGACGCGGATGTTCGAGGAACTTCTCCATGTACAGCATCGGATTGCCGAATGCGCTCTGCGCTTCCTGCCGGGTCATCGATACTGCATTGATCAGTGCAGCTTCCGTATGCACCACTCGCATTCCACGTCCACCGCCACCACCTGCTGCCTTGACGATTACGGGGTACCCGATCTTGCGCGCAATCTTGATGACTTCCTGGCCATCTTCAGGCAAGGCGCCGTCACTGCCGGGCACCACCGGTACGCCCGCCTTGATCATGGTCTGCTTGGCCGTGACCTTGTCACCCATCAACCGAATCGTCTCGGCGCGTGGGCCGATGAAGACAAAACCACTTTTCTCGACCTGCTCTGCAAAGTCGGCGTTTTCTGACAAAAAACCATAGCCGGGATGAATTGCTTCCGCGTCGGTTACTTCGGCAGCGCTGATGATGGCCGGTATGTTCAGATACGAACTGGCACTGGCGGCCGGACCGATGCAAACCGACTCATCGGCAAGGCGCACATATTTCGCATCGGAATCGGCCTCGGAATGTACGGCGACAGTCCGGATACCGAGTTCACGGCAGGCTCGTTGTACACGCAGGGCGATCTCGCCCCGGTTGGCGATCAGAATTTTTTCAAACATGCGTCTCGGCGCAACTCGTTATCAAACTGGGACTGATATTCAGGGCGACAACGTGATCGCGACCAAAACCACAGGGGGCCCGCATTCTCAGGCAATCACGAACAACGGCTGGCCATACTCCACCGGCTGACCATTGTCTGCGAGGATCGCCTTGACGGTTCCGCTGGTCTCGGCCTCGATTTCATTGAGCAGCTTCATTGCCTCGATAATGCACAGCGTCTCGCCGGCATTGACCGATTGTCCAACCTCGACAAACGCATTGGCGCCCGGCGACGATGCGCGGTAGAAGATACCCACCATCGGCGACTTGACTGTGTGGCCATCACTGTCCTCGGAGCCCGATGCTTCACCGGCGGCCACCGGCGCGGCAGCCGCTGCTGCGGCGGGCACACTCGCCGCCACGGGCGGCGCAGGCATCGCTGCGGCAGGCTGGGAGCTCGATCCGAGGCGGTTGATCCTGACTTTCTCCTCGCCCTCGCTGATTTCGAGTTCGGCAATACCGGACTCCTGCACCAGATCAATGAGCTTCTTGAGCTTTCGCAGATCCATAATCAACCCCTCTTGTTATTCACGTAGCGGATTGCAAATTCCAGGGCGGCGTCGTAGCCCGCCGAACCAAGACCACAGATGACCCCGAGCGCCACGTCACTGAAATAGGAGTGACGCCGGAACGGCTCACGCGCGTGCACGTTGGACAGATGAATTTCCAGGAAAGGGATCTGCACCGCAGACAAGGCGTCGCGCAGAGCCACGCTGGTATGCGTGTACGCCGCCGGATTCACAATAATGAAACTGATGCCTTCATCACGGGCCTGCTGGACCCGATCGACGAGGTCGCCCTCGCTATTGCTTTGGAAAACGGAAAGGGCCATACCCTGGCTGCGGGCAGTGGCCGACAGCCTCTTGTTGATGGCATCGAGTGTTTCTGCACCGTAAATTTCCGGCTCACGGGTGCCCAACAGATTCAGGTTGGGGCCGTGGATTACCAGAATATTCGATTCAGCAGAACCACCACGGCGCCGTGACGGCTTGTTTCGACCGGTTTTCATGGCAGCAAGTTTGCCGCAGATCGCTGCAAATTGTCCAGATTTAGCAGCAATAAGCTATCCCTGGCCTTAACCTGCCAACAGATCACGGCAAGGTCCGGAATTGCTGTCAGGCCAATACGGGCGGATTCTTCACACCACTCATACCTAACGTCATACCAATTCACTGGATTGTCGTATTTCGCGACTTTTCGCCAACTTTAACGACAGGTTCAAAGCAGATCGGCGATGATCGGCTTGAGTTCCTGTTCGGTCATGGCACCGGCATGACGGCTGACAATGCGTCCTTCGCGATCAAAAACCAGCGTGTAGGGCAATCCGCCACTGGTGTTTCCGGCAGATTCTGCCAGCTCGATCGCATCGAGTTGGCCAATCATGACTGGATAATTGACCCCGTTCTCGCGCACGAACGCAGCGACTTTGTCGTGTTTGTCCACCGCGATACCGACAAACTGCAACCCCTGCTCGCCCATTTGTCGTTGCAGACGGACGAAAATGGGAATTTCCTCCAGACAAGGCGGGCACCAGGTCGCCCAGAAATTCACTACCAGCACCTTGCCCTTCCAGTTGCCGATCGTCTGTGGCGTGCCGGAAAGATCGGGTAAAGACGCAGCGAGAAGCCGGTCGGCGTCGATCTGCCCCGGCCGCGGCGGTCCGCTAAGCAAGAAACCGCCAACAGCGGCAACTACCACAACGATGGCGAACAGCAGTATCTGCGCCGGCCGTTTCATCGAGCATTCTCCGGGGTGCCGAGCGGCCCGAGCGTTTCAAACTCCGCACTCTGCCTGGTCGGCAAGTAACAGATCCCCCCGTCGGCGCAGCCCTGCGACACTGCCTCCAGCCGGATTCTCGGGGCGGTGCCGGACCGGATGGGAATGCTGATCGTCACCTCGTGGCGGTAAATCTGGCTGCGCCCGAAAAATTCGTCTTCATGCCATTCGCCCTGCGGGATCCGCGGCGGTCCCTGCACGATGGACTGCGGCTGGACATCAAAGCGGAACCGTTCGCGATACAGGTAATAACCATCGGCAATCCGGTAATGCACTTCAAGCCTTTCACCCGGCGTGAGCCGCGCCGAGAAGCGGAAAGCGGCTTCCGGTTCAAGAAACTCCTCATCCCCAAATGCTTGTGTGCTCAACGTCAGCGCAAGGAACAGCCCACTCAGCCAACGGCGCGACATCGGCGAGCCACCCTTGATGATTATTTGCTTTGCCATTTGCCCCCTTGCACCATTTGCCTTGCAGTCATCGCCCCTTTCGGGACTCCCAGCGACTGCGTTCTGACCACGCATCAACCGGAAATATCCGTTTCGGCGCCAATCCATGCCAGATAAGGTTCATGTCCTTGCTCTACGCCAAAAGCGATGATTTCGGGCAGGTCATATGGATGGCGCAAAAGAATCTCTTCCTTCAGGGATGCAAAGCATTCGGCGCGGGTCTTGATCAGCAGCGGCACCTCCCGCCCGGTTTCGATCTCGCCCTGCCAACGATACACAGACGTGCACCCGTCGAGCACGTTGACACAAGCGGCAAGCCGTTTTTCAACCAGCGACTTCGCCAGCTCGAGAGCAGTTTCCTGATCGGGCAGGTTGGTCAGCACCAGCAGGCGCTTGTCGGTATTGTCAGTCATGATACGGGTAGCGCTGCAATTCCTTCATGTACCGACGGGTAGCACAGCCGGACCCGCAGTTCCTTCTTGATCCGCGCATTGGACAGCCTGCGTGATTCGCGCATGAACGACAGCAGCGTCTCCGGCACGAGATCGCACGCCAGCTCCCACCCAATGCGCGGCGGATGCGCCAAACCGAAGCGGTCCGCCACCAGATCAAAGTAGTCCCCCATCTTCATCGAGCAGTCATCCGATGCGTTATAAGTGCGCCCGCCCTTGCCACGCAGCAGCGCCGCCAGGACGATGCGAGCCAGATCGTCTGCATGAATGTGGTTGGTATAGGAATCCTGATCCGGCTCAAGGGCCGGCGTGCCCGATTTGATACGTGCAATCGGCAGTCTACCGGATGCGTATATTCCGGGAACACGAAGCAATGTGACATACGCCCCCGAGTCTAACCCCCAGTTGCGCAAGATGCGCTCGGCGTCAGCTCGTCGGCGCGCGCGTGGCGATTGCGGCATGCTCGGCCGGGTCTCGGAAACAAGCGCTCCACGACAGTCGCCATACACGCCGCTGGTACTCAAATAGACCAGCCGCTGTGGTATGCTGCCGCCCTTTGTCAGGGCCCGCACGAGGTTCGCCGTGCGCGTATCGCGTGAACCAGTTCGCGGCGGCGGGGCCAGGTGGACGACGTCTTGGGCCAGCCCGCCGAGCCGTTCCAGCGTTTCAGGCCGGTCGAGATCGGCAACGATGGGAATGGCGCCGAGCGAGCGCAGCAACTCGAGTCGTTCCGCGGTTCGGGACATTGCGTAAACGCGCCAGCGACCGCGCAGCGTTCGTAACAGGCGCAAACCAATGTCTCCGCATCCGACAATGAGCAGTCTTCGCATAGCAATTTACAGTCTTCACACGGTTGTATTCTAGGGGAACTTCGCCTGAGCGAACGCACGGGCCCGAGCTTTAGAGGTAGACAGCAACATGCCTTATAAAATCACCATCGAGCCAAGCGGACACGGCTTCACCACGGGCGAGGACGAAAGCGTGCTCACGGCGGCACTTCGCGAAGGTTTCGTCTTGCCATATGGTTGCCGCAACGGCGCCTGCGGTTCGTGCAAGGGAAAAATCCTGTCCGGGACGGTCGATTACGGCAATCCGCAGCCGGGCGCGCTCGCCGAATTCGAAAAGAAGGCCGGCTTTGCACTATTCTGCCAGGCCAAGCCGACCAGCGACCTCGTGATCGAAGCGCGCGAAATCGATGGCGTGGGCGAACTGGAAGTCAGGCGACTACCATGCCGCGTGCAGCAAATGCACAAGGCAGCCGACGATGTAATGATTCTCAAACTGAAGTTGCCGGCAAACGAGCGCCTGCAGTTTCTCGCCGGACAATACATCGATATTCTTCTGCGTAACGGCAAGCGGCGCAGCTATTCCATGGGCAATCCTCCTCATGACGACGAGTTCATCGAATTGCATGTTCGCAACATGGAACACGGTGCATTTACCGAATACGTTTTCGGCCGCATGAAGGAAAAGGACATATTGCGCTTCGAAGGACCCCTGGGTACATTTTTTCTGCAGGAAGACTCGGACAAGCCGATGATCTTGCTCGCCAGTGGCACCGGATTTGCGCCGATCAAGAGCATTATCGAACATGCGATCCATGTCGGAATCCAACGGCCGATGACGTTTTACTGGGGTGGACGACGGCCTCAGGATATCTACATGGCAGAGCTTGCAGGACAATGGCAGGAACAATACGACAACGTAACCTTTATTCCAGTCATCTCGGATGCACTGCCCGAGGACAACTGGAGTGGCCGTAGCGGTCTGGTACATCGGGCAGTGATGGAAGATTTTCCCGACATGTCCGGCTATCAGGTCTACGCGTGCGGCGCACCAGTCGTGGTCGAATCAGCGCACCGCGACTTTACGACGCAGTGCGGCTTGCCTGAAGACGAATTCTTTTCCGACGCGTTCACGCCATCTGTCGATCCGGCTGGCGGCGCCAGCTGACTCGTCACCCGCTGTTTCTGAGTCCCGCAGTAATACCGTTGATCGTCAGCAGGATTGCGCGTTTGAGACTGTCGTCGTGCTCACCACTGCGGTAACGCAGCAACAAGTCAACTTGCAGGTGATTGAGCGGATCGATATAGGGCGATCGGCTTTGCAGGCTTCTGGCCAGAGCCGGGTTCGCTTCGAGCAACGTTTGCTGGTTGGTAATGGTCAGCAACCAGCGCACTGTGCGGTGAAATTCCTGTTCGATTTGCGAAAAGATTCGTATCCTGAGGTCTTCATCGCTCACCAATTCGGCGTAGCGCGATGCGATGCTGATATCGCCTTTCGCCAGAACCATGTCCATGTTCGACAACAGCGCGTGGAAGAACGGCCATTTCTCGTACATTTCCCGCAGTAACGGAATGGCGCTTTCGCCCGTTTCTTCGACCCAGCGTTCGACCGCTGTTCCGAAACCATACCAACCCGGCAGCATCATGCGCGCCAACGACCACGAAAATACCCACGGGATCGCACGCAAGTCCTCGATGCGGTCGGACTTGCGCCGCGACGCAGGCCGACTGCCGACATTGAGGTCGGCGATTTCGGCAATCGGTGTGGCCGAGCGGAAGAATTCGACAAACCCCGGCGTTTCATAGACGAGCGCACGGTAGGCTGAGTAACCATGCTTGCTCATCGCTTCGAGCGCATCGTAGTAGCCCGGATGATCGTGGCTATGATCCTTTGATGCGAGCAGGGTCGCTTCCAGCGTTGCGGCAACCAGCGTCTCCAGATTGCGCCGCCCGATGTCCGGATCAGCATATTTACTGGCGATCACCTCGCCCTGCTCGGTAATACGGATCTGACCGGCCACACTGCCAGGCGGTTGCGCAAGAATAGCGTTGTAGCTTGGACCGCCACCGCGGCCGACGGTGCCGCCGCGACCATGGAACAGGCGCAAACCGATGCCGTGGTCGGCAAACACTTTCACCAAGCCAACTTCAGCCTTGTAAAGCTCCCAGTTCGCTGTCAGAAAACCACCATCCTTGTTGCTGTCCGAATAACCCAGCATCACCTCCTGCACATCACCACGACTTCGCAACAGGGCACGGTAACATGGTTCCCGAAATAG
>JASFUE010000168.1:0-7216 GCA_050050435.1 Burkholderiales bacterium
GTCGATCTACACCCATCCCTGGACGCGCGGCAATTTTATTGACTCGCTCAAGGCCGGCTACAGCTGTCATGTCATGGAAGTTGGCGGCGAGCTGATCGGCTATGGCGTGCTGATGATTGCGGTCAAGGAAGCGCATTTGCTCAATCTAAGCATTGCCAGCCAGTGGCAGCGAAAAGGCTATGGCCGTTCGCTATTGATGCGGTTCGTTGAACTGGCGCGACGCAGCGATGCGCTGCAGATGTTGCTCGAAGTACGCCGTTCCAACTCGGTCGGGCGTGGACTGTATCTTTCGTCGGGTTTTTATTCGCTTGCGGTGCGTCCCGGATACTATCCGGCCGACCAGGGGCGGGAGGACGCAATTCTGATGGGCTTGAACCTGTGACGACGCGCGACGAGATTCTGGCGGAACTTGGCATCTCGCCACGATGGCTGCATCGCGACCGTCTCGCTGATGCTGCCAATGCCGCAGAACATGTTCCGGCGCCACAACAGGCAACAGAGCATGGCCGGGCTCGGCAGAAGGCGGCAGAAGGGCAATCGTTCGAATCGCCTGCCGTTACGCCATACCAGGAGCGTGAAGACGACACCGTTTCGCGCAAAACCAGTCTGGATAAAGCTGGCAACAGCATCCCGGTGCAGGAGATGGACTGGCCGCAATTGCGCCAGGCGGTTGCGCAATGCCGTCGGTGCGTCCTTCATCAACGGCGCAAGCAGGCGGTATTTGGCGTTGGCGACGAGCGGGCCGACTGGCTGATCGTAGGCGAGGGGCCGGGTGCGGAAGAAGACGCGCGCGGCGAGCCGTTCGTCGGACAGGCCGGTAAGCTTCTGGATAACATGCTTGCGGCCATCGGTCTGGCGCGCGGTCACAACGTGTACATTGCCAACGTGGTCAAGTGCCGCCCACCGGGGAACCGCACGCCGACAGCGCAAGAGGCTGAAGCCTGCGCTGCTTATCTCGACCGGCAGATTGATTTGATCCAGCCCCGGCTGATCGTGGCTCTGGGCAAGGTGGCGGCGCACCGGTTGCTCGGTCGCGATGCCACGCTCGGCAGTCTGCGCAAGACGGTACACGAGTACCGCGGAATCCCGCTTGTGGTGACGTATCACCCGGCCTATCTGTTGCGCAACATGACCGACAAGTCGAAGTCCTGGGAAGACCTGTGCTTTGCAGTCGACACAATGTCGGGTCTGCCCGGTGACAAGGCGCAGTCTTCATGAGTTCGCAGAGGGATGTGGCGAGTTTTTCTGAAATGAAGTCCGAGTAATCCGAATGCCCCGGCCCGTTGAAGCGATTATCGATTTGCAGGCGCTGCGCAATAATGTCGCGGTTGCCAGGCGTCATGCCGGCAGCGCGCAGGTCTTTGCCGTGGTCAAGGCAAACGGCTACGGTCATGGGCTGGAGCGCATCCTGCAAGCGCTCGAAGCGGCCGATGGTTATGCCGTCGTTGAATTCGATGCGGCGGTGCAAATCCGTGACAAGGCTATCACCAGGCCGGTCTTGCTGCTCGAAGGGGTTTTCGATAAACACGAACTTGTCGAGGCGTCGCAGCAAGGCCTTGCAACGGTGGTTCACGAACATGCCCAGGTCGAGATGCTGACTGCCGCCCGGCTGAGCCGGCCTGTGGATGTATTTATCAAGATCAACACCGGCATGAATCGCCTGGGCTTTGTCCCGGATGCAGTGGCGCAGGAATACGCGGCGTTGAAACGCTCCGGCAACGTGGCCCAGGTAGTAGCGATGACGCACTTTGCGGATGCCGATGGGCAGCGTGGCGTTGACTGGCAACTGACATCGTTCGAAAAGATTGCAGCGACGCTCGGTTTGCAAACCTGTGCGGCCAATTCAGCGGCATTGTTGCGTTACCCGCGGTCACACGGCGCCTGGGTGCGCCCGGGCATCATGCTCTATGGCGCATCGCCTTTTGACGATACGACGGCTGACGACCTCGGCTTGCGTCCGGTGATGACGTTGCGATCGAAGCTCATCGGTATTCAGAATCTGGCACGCGGTGACAGCGTTGGTTACGCCTGCACGTTCACGGCGGACAAGTCGATGCGCATCGGTATCGTCGCGGCCGGCTACGGCGATGGCTATCCGCGTCATGCACCGAGCGGCTCCCCGGTGCTGGTTGATGGAAAACGCTGCTCCACAGTGGGACGTGTTTCGATGGATACCTTGTGCGTCGATCTGCAAGCGGTGCCGCAAGCGCGGATCGGGTCGGCAGTGACGCTCTGGGGCGAGGGCTTGCCGGTGGAGGAGGTGGCTGCCAGTGCTGCAACGGTGAGCTACGAGTTAATGACCAGAGTGACCGCGCGCGTGCCATTCAGGACGGTTTCGTGATGCCGGCTACGCTCACTCGCGGCTTTGGTATGCAGTCCGTTGGCAGTAACGGCTGAGGCACCGGCATGGCGAAAGCGAAAACCATTTTTGCATGCACCGAGTGTGGCGGCCAGACACTGAAATGGCAGGGGCAGTGTCCGCACTGTTCGGCATGGAATACCTTGACCGAAACCATTGCCGAGAAGACGGCGACATCGCGCTACCAGTCGCTTGCCCAATCCAGCCCATTGACCCGACTGACAGAAGTCGATGCCGGTGAGGCGCCGCGGCTGCTCACCGACATCGGTGAGTTGGACCGGGTGCTTGGCGGCGGTCTGGTGCGCGGCGCGGTGGTGTTGATTGGCGGCGATCCCGGTATTGGCAAGTCGACGCTGTTGTTGCAGGCGCTCACGCGCATGAGCGCGCAATGCAAAGTCGTCTATGTCAGCGGCGAGGAATCGGCACAGCAGATCGCGTTGCGTGCACGCCGCTTGCAGGTTGCTTCCGAGCGACTCGGTTTGTTGGCGGAAATCCAGCTCGAGCGCATCTTCAACATCCTCAACACCGAAAAGCCGGATGTGATTGTCATCGATTCGATCCAGACGGTTTACTCCGAGTCGTTGCAGTCTGCCCCCGGCAGCGTTGCCCAGGTCCGCGAATGTGCGGCGCAACTGACGCGGTTCGCAAAAACTACCGAAAGTGCATTATTGCTGGTCGGTCATGTCACCAAGGAAGGTGCGATCGCCGGGCCGCGTGTGCTCGAGCACATGGTGGATGCCGTCCTGTATTTCGAAGGCGATACGCATTCCAGTTTCCGGCTGATCCGGGCGATCAAGAACCGGTTCGGTGCGGTCAATGAACTGGGTGTGTTTGCCATGACCGACCGCGGACTGCGCGGTGTGTCCAATCCGTCGGCGCTGTTTCTGTCACGCCACGATGGCGAGGTGGCCGGTTCCTGCGTAATGGTTACGCAGGAGGGTACGCGGCCGCTACTGGTGGAGTTGCAGGCGCTGGTTGATTCGTCGAACGCGCCCAATCCGCGGCGGCTTACGGTGGGCCTGGAGCAAAACCGCCTGGCAATGCTGCTGGCGGTGCTGCATCGTCATGGTGGCATTGCGGTGTTCGATCAGGACGTCTTCATCAATGCAGTTGGCGGAGTCAAGATCGATGAACCGGCCGCCGATTTGCCGGTACTGCTGGCGATCGTGTCTTCCCTCAGGGGCAAGCCACTGCCGGAGAAGATGGTTGCTTTTGGTGAAATCGGCCTGGTGGGAGAAGTCAGGCCGGTGCAGCGCGGCCAGGAGCGCTTGAAAGAGGCGGCCAAACTCGGCTTCAAACTAGCCATCGTGCCGAAAGCCAATGCGCCAAAAAACGCGATCAAGGGGCTGGAAGTGATTGCGATCGACCGGGTCGGCGAGGCGATCGACAGCATTACTTGAGTGCACGCCATCGCCGCCCGTCAAAAACAGAGCGGCGGGTGTGCAGCGCGCCGGCTAGCGAATGATGAGCAGTGCGATGGCGGCGAGTAACAGCAGTGCGTTACCGATCCAGATCAGGCGCAGCCCGGGATCGATCCTGATGCCGAATCCAGCGATGCGGGCTGCCGCGCGATGATTGTTCCAGGTGGTGCTGGTTGCAATAGCCGGGTCCTGAACCCCGCGTTTCGCATCGGCCAGGGCTTTAAGTTGCAACCCTTTCTGGGTGTCGGACAGCAGATCGAATTCGTGTTCGACTCCGGTGATTGCCGCCAGGCGGTTGGTTGCTTCTGCCGAGTCGAATGCGCTGGAAATCTGCAGCATCGGAGTGGACGTTTCGTCGGTGCTTTCGATCTTGTCTGATGATCCGGTGATGTCCCGGTCCACAATGCCGGTGGCGCTGGCGCGCCGGTCTTCCTGACGCGTCATCGGCCCGTCTGCAGGTGTGAATTGTTCCAATCCGGCAGGGCGGGGCGTTGACGGTGGCATGGTCGCGACGCCGCTCAGATAATCCGTTCGTGCCTGCCTCAAATCATTTGCGAGGTCCTCGGCGCGCTGATACCGGTCGTCGACGCTCTTGGCGAGTACCTTGGCAACGATGTAATTGATGACTTCGGGCAAATCGGGGTTCAGCGATTTCGGGTTCGGTGGATTGAAATTAAGTGTCTGGTACATCACGCCGTGGATGTTGTCGGCGACAAACGGCGAGGTGCCGGTGAGCATTTCGTAGAGCACGACGCCGAGGGAGAAAAGATCCGAGCGCGCATCGGCGCGGTTGCCGGCGACCTGTTCCGGCGACATGTATTTCGGCGAGCCGAGAATCATGCCGGTCATGGTCTTGATTTCGTTGTTGCGCATGCGTGCAATGCCGAAATCGGTGATCTTGACAAGACCGTCATTGAGAACCATCACATTGGCCGGCTTGATATCCCGGTGCACAATTTGCCGGCTGTGCGCGTAGTCCAGCCCATCGGCGACCTGCGCGGCAACATCAAGTGCTTTCTCGATCGGCATCGTTGTTGACCCGGACAGGATGGTGCGCAGTTCCCGGCCTTCGAGAAACTCCATCGCCATGTAGGCAAGTTGCTCGCTCTTGCCGATGTCGTAGATGGTGACGATGTTCTTGTGCGACAGTTGTCCGGCCGCTTTCGCTTCCTGGTAGAAACGCGCTTCGTATTCCGCGATTTCATCGGCAGGAAGATTCAGGCTGATGGTCTTGATGGCGACGATGCGATCAAGCAGGGGGTCGCGTGCCTTGTAGACGGTCCCCATCGCACCCTGTCCGAGGTCGGCAATGATTTCGTAGCGTCCAAGTTTCTCAATCATGACTGTTGTCCGTTAACGCCGCGGAGCCGCGGCGGCTTTGGCACTGCGGAAGACGGGCCCCCAGATGGGGTGTCCTGCTTCCGCCTCGTCGAGTTCGAACGAAGGGTCTAGCTTGAGCGCGATAGCGAACTCCTCCCGGCAGGTGAGCTGGCGCCCGGAAACACAGGCGATGAAAGCCAGATATTTGTGGGCCTGGACCCGGTCTGGCACAGTCAGCCCCTCTTCCAGGGCGAACAACAAACGGCGCGAGGCCGCGCGATAGTTGCCTTCTTCGTAAAGCGCAATGCCCTGCCACAGATAGGGTTCGCCGGAGAGCCGCTGGTAGCCGGGCACGGTCATGCCGCTGCAACCACTGAAGCCGGATGCGAGCAGAACGAGCGCGAAGCATGTAATTATCTTTGCCGTGTTCAATTGAACTTGTACCTGATCCTGAATTTCTGTCCGGCCTTCAGTTCGACGCGCTGCCGGTAGGGCGGAAAATCGCCGTTGCGGAACTCGATCAGGCGCGAGCCGGGCAGCAACTCGATTTCGTTCAGTGGCGGGCTCACGCCAATGGGTTTGCCGTCGACAAAGACCTCGCCCCAGGGCGTGATTGCCAGCGAAATCGATGCGCGCCCGCTGCCTGCCGGGCCGCCGCCGGTATTGGCCGCCGGGACCGGCGTCCCCTCGGTGGTTTGAGTTGGCTGGCTGGTGCCAGCGACCGCGGCGGTTGTCGTGTTGCCAGACTCTTGTGCTGGCTGGACCGGCGTCGGTGCGGAGTCCGTTGCTGGCGCGGCCGGGCTCATCGAGCCGGAGTTCGCGTTGCTATCCCTGCCGGAATCAGTGCTCGCCACGCCGCTTGCAGTAGCGGGTTGGTTTGCGCCAGCGCTCTGGCTTCGTGTCGCCTCGTTCGCGATCAAATCCGGCTCGGTGGTTGCGACATTGCCGGTGCCCGTGACCGTCCCTTGGGGAGTTTCGGCCGTGGTCGGGGCATTCTGTTGCTGCGTATCTGCCAGTGGCGCTTCGCTGACGAGGCTGGTGACAAGTGCCAGCACGAAAGCCAGTGCCGAAAATGCCGCGGTTGCGTAGGCGATGGAACGATTGCCGAGCCAGGACTCGAAGCGAAACAGCAGCCGTGCCGTTGTGGCACTGCCGGCGGTGGACCGGCCAAGTGCTTCGCTGGCTCCGCGGCGTGCTCTTTCCGCCGGCGATTTCATCGGGACCTCGGTCATGGAGAAGCCGACGCTGTAGATTTCGTGCTCGCGAACGTGTTTGTCGGTACGGGAACCCTGGTAGGTGAACAGCTTTGTGTATCCCTCGGAGATGTGGGACACCATTTCGTAGTAAGAGCGCGAAACCAGTATCTGTCCGGCATCGGCAAATGCCATCACCCGTTGCGCGACGTTGATGCCGTCGCCGATGATATTGGGCCGGCCGTTGAGGTCGCGCACGAGGCGCACTGGCCCGAGATTCACACCGATGCGCGCCGGTACATCGGACGGCTGGTCCTTGTCCGGTGTGAACGCATCGCGCAGGCTCATGGCGACGAACAGCGCGTCTTCCGGGTCACCGAGAAAGCTGATGGCCACGCCGTCGCCGGTATCCATGATGATCCGGTCAGCCGGCGAGATCTCGCGTATGGCAGAGGCAATCAGTCCATTGAACCGGTCTTTGAGCCTGATCTGCTCGGCGACCGGTTTGCGGGAGTATTCGACGATGTCCAGAAACAGCACACTGCAAATGAATGTGCGGCTGGCGCGTTCAGGCATCATTGCCCGCCCCCTGGAAGATGGCTGTCAATTGGCGATCCTGCCCGAAAGTCGTCGTTTCGCCGGGGCGGTGGCGCCGACACCATTTCCGAATTCATCAGTAATGATTGATCGCAAAACATTGATTAAGAATCAATTGGTTATATAAGATACTTGTGATTGATTCTAGATTTAGCACGGTGCAATAGCAAAGCTCTGGAAGCGGGGTTCCGTTATCATTGACGCGATTTTCATGCCGTCATCCCGGTATTCGCGCGTTTACCTTCAATTCGAGCCGGAGGATCGATCTGCTTATGAGCCACAACGATATGTTCAATACGGGACTGGACAGGAATCCGGGTAATTTT
>JASFUE010000169.1:0-7126 GCA_050050435.1 Burkholderiales bacterium
TTTGTACACATCAGCGCTGTGGAGCGTGCCGGCATGGGCACACTGAGCGAAGGGCAGCGCATCAGCTACGAGGTGATCAGCGAGCGAGGCAAGCTGGCGGCAGACAATATCAGCGCAGCCTGATTTCGGCTTCCGCACCTCGCGGTGCGGAACGAGCATAAGAAAGGCGGTCTTGAGGACCGCCTTTTTTGCGTGTGGAATACGTGGTCTGGTCCTATACCACACGCATTAGCTTGCGATGGCCCCGTCCGACGATGACATCCATATAGCCTGACAGCGATTCATCCAGTTCCGGATCACCAGTATCGACATGCAGGCTTGGAAGTTTCATCAGCTTGCTCCTGTCGCCGATAATGATGATGTTGTCACGCCCGATACGCCGAAGCACTTTTGCGCTGAACTGCTTGTTGCCCCGGCCGAAGATAAACCCGTTGCCACCGAGCGGGGTCACGACGATGGCTGCCTGCGCATAGCGATCGAGCAGTTCGAGAATCTCGCGCTCGTTGAGGTCGCTGCCAACCAGTTGACCATCCACCACCGCATCTACACCCAACAGCGTCTTTTCGATCCCGAGTTCATCGGCAATCGCACGCACGGTAGTGCCGGGTCCGAGCAGATAAAGTGTCTGCGGTTTCATTTCTTCGACGAGCGCAGCAGCGATTTCCTGCTTCGCTTCCGCCGTGGATCCTGTGGTGCCGGACAATTCCTTGCCTGCCTGCAGCAGGCTCCCCACTTCGGGCACGAGCAGGAAACCATAATGGCGGGAATCGACGATGCCGGCACGGAAAGCGTCCTCGTCGATATCAAGGACCTCCTCCTCGGACACTTCGGCGCCTTCGACAAACGCGTCGAGCAGTTCCGCTGCCGACCTCGGGTTATAGGCGAAAACCGAACTGTAGACCTTTACCCCCGACGGTATGGCGATCACCGGCACGCGAAGACCAATGGCATCGGCAATATCGCGTGCAGTCCCGTCGCCGCCCGCAAAAACGATGAGTTCGGCACCAGCGTCGAGCATCTCACGGGCAATCGCGATCGTATCTTCACGCATCGGCTCAGCCGCAAGCGTGCCAACCGTCTCGAAACGGAACCCGGCTGCCTCTGCGTGATCTGAACCCATCGGGCCGGGCGCGACCAGCAGCCGGATCCTGTCACGACAGGAAACGTGAGACAGAAATTCCCGAACCCTCGCCGGACTGACCGGCTCGGCACCCATCGCCAGCGCCTTTGCATACATCTCGCCGTCGGTGCCTTTCAACCCCACGCTGCCGCCCATCCCGGCGACAGGGTTCACGATCAAGCCGATTGTGCGCATTTCTCCAGCATCAGGAACGGGCTACGAAGCACCCGGGGTGTGCTCATGTTGTGTCCGGACAGTTTTGTATCAGCGCGTCTCAGAGAATATTTCGAGCCTGTTTAGTATCACACTCCTACCGCTTGCCAAAAAAGTGCATGTTCGCTTTCTTGAACGCAGCCACAGCATCCACCAAACGTGCCTGGCAGTC
Source organism: Burkholderiales bacterium (assembly GCA_050050435.1). Taxonomy (GTDB): domain Bacteria; phylum Pseudomonadota; class Gammaproteobacteria; order Burkholderiales; family Eutrophovitaceae; genus SG8-40. The sequence goes on from JASFUE010000169.1 coordinate 1,506, forward strand.
TCGTCTGATCAAATCCTTGTCTCCGAGCCCAACAGCGGCATAAGGAACATCAAACAGAATGGCTGGCCATGGTTTGTAACGCCCATAATTTATGTTAATGCTGAACGCATGCTTGCCGTCCGCGACGGCATTTGTACAACGAAGGCTCACGTTCAGGTAAATGCGGCCATCTTCAAGAGTGACGGGTTTAATCGGCTTTATCCGGTTTCTCATCAGAACGTCTTCAACAACACTGTCGACTTCCTGCTCGGTCAACGGACAGCCAAACTCGACGGCAGTCCAGTAAACAAGTTCGTATGGGTTATCGACCCGAATAGCCTCATCCAACCAAATCGGATGTTGCGCGTAGACGCTCGACGCAGTTGATAGCGCGATCAGAACAGCCAGAAGAATTTTCATTGCCTTGCCTCCCCCCTTCTCGGACTGGGCCAATCAAACATACTGATTCCTGGAAACTCTACCCGGAAAACAGCCTTTGCAGTACCACCGCTGACGGCAATGGGGCGTCTTCCTTGAGCTCGATGCCGGATAGTTTCCGCACGCGTGCCTGACGCATCAAGTGCAAGAGCTTGAATGCCGCCGCCTGGTAATTCAGCCCTTCCGGGCGGATGTTGGAAATGCAGTTGCGCTCGGCGTTGCTGCGCCCCGGCATCGGGTCCCACGTCAGGTACGCGCCCAGACTATCGGGCGAACTCAACCCGGGCCGCTCGCCGATGAGCACCACGCTCATTTGCGCCGAGAGCTCGGCGCCAATTTCATCGCCGATTGCAACCCGCCCTTCACTGACCAGGCAATAAGGCGCAATGCGCCAGCCTTCGCGCAGCAGGTGAGCCCGCGTTAATTCGATCACAGGCAGCGCGTGGCGCTCGACTGCCAGCGCCGACAGGCCGTCGGCAATCACGAACACGACGTCACAGGATTGATCACCTGCTCGCGATTGCAGCAAGGCTTTCGAGTCTTCGTTGAGAATACGTCCCAGGTCCGGCCGCTGGATAAAGGTATGACGGTCGCCGGCCGCACTGGCAAGCACCAGCGATGCGATCTCGCGCGCGTCCATTTTTTCATTGAAGGCGGGGATGTCAAAGGCGTAGTTCACCGCGTCGCGTGCCCTGGCATGCGCCAACTGGAACTCGAGCAGCTCGCGAGTCGGAATACTGCCGCCGGCCCGACCGAGTCCAATGCGTGCTGGTGTGAACCGACGCAAGGCGCTCCACGAATCGCGCTGAGTGCCCATCCCGCTTTCCGTATTCACGGGCGGCTTCGCCATTTTCAGTCTTTCACCGCCCGGTTCTCCGCCAGTTCGAGAAGCGGATGCCCGGAAGCCACCTTCTTCAGGCGCGTGCCGTTCTCCACAATGCCCGCTTGCCCCAGCCACCGTTCGAATTCCGGTGCAGGCTTTAGGCCCAGAAGCTGGCGCAGGTACAGCGCATCGTGAAACGAAGTGCTTTGATAGTTGAGCATGATGTCATCGGCACCCGGCACGCCCATGATGAAGTTGCACCCGGCGCTGCCAAGCAAGGTGAGCAGCGTATCCATGTCGTCCTGGTCGGCATCCGCATGATTGGTGTAGCAAACGTCCATGCCCATCGGCAGGCCGAGCAACTTGCCGCAGAAGTGGTCTTCAACGCCGGCGCGAATGATTTCGCGCCCGTCCAGATATTCAGGCCCGATGAAACCGACCACGCTGTTCACCAGTAAAGGCGAGAACGCTCGCGCCACTCCGTATGCACGCGCTTCGCAGGTCTGCTGGTCGACGCCGTGATGGCTGTTCGCCGACAATGCACTACCCTGCCCGGTTTCGAAGTACATCACATTGTCGCCGACCGTTCCTCGCTTGAGACTGAGTGCGGCCTGCCTGGCTTCCGTGAGCAAGGCCAGATCGACGCCAAAGCTTTTGTTGGCATCTTCGGTGCCGGCGATCGACTGGAACACCAGGTCCACCGGCACGCCGCGTTCGATCGCCTGCATTGAATTGGTGACGTGCGTGAGCACACAGGACTGGGTCGGGATGGCGTAGGTCTGGATGATCTCGTCGAGCATGTTCATCAGCATCACGCACTGATCGACGTTATCCGCGGCGGGGTTGATACCGATGACCGCATCGCCGCAACCGTACATCAAGCCGTCAAGGATGCTGGCTGCGATGCCTTTCGGGTCGTCGGTGGGATGATTTGGCTGCAACCGGGTTGCTAGCCGCCCCTCCAGACCGAGGGTATTGCGAAAGCGGGTAACAGCCCGGAACTTGCTCGCCACCAGCACCATGTCCTGGATGCGCATGAGCTTTGACACCCCCGCCGCCATCTCCGGCGTAATGCCGGGTGCGAGCGCCGAAAGCGTGGCCGAATCGGTATCGTAGTAGAGCAACCAGTCGCGAAACTCGCCAACCGTCAGCCCGGCTACCGGCGTGAATGCCGGCTCGTCGTGTGAATCGATGATGAGCCGCGTGACCTCGTCGTGCTCGTAAGGCACGAGCGCTTCGTCAAGAAAGCAATGCAACGGCGTCTCGGCCAGCGTCATCTGTGCGGCGACACGCTCTTCTTCACTGTCCGCGGCAAGGCCCGCCAACCGGTCACCCGAGCGAGCGGGAGAAGCCTTCGCCAACAAGGTCTTCAGGTCAGAAAATCGGTAGCGTTTCGCTCCGACCACACATGAATAGCCCGCCATGGCAGGACGTCTCCGGGGATTGCCGACGACGGGGGAATCATAGCACCGGCTTTGCGAAGGCCGGTGCCGCAATCATGCGATCCTCAGTCGATTGAATCCATCGGGCCCGGAGAACCCGCCTCTTCCGTCTTGCCGGTATTCACATCGTAGATAAGTTCACGAAACTGACCACCCGGTTAACGGATGACACCACGAACACAAAGAAGATATCAAACCGGAAAAATCGCACCACAAAAGTGCGATAGTCACCAGGAGAGTCATGGCGAAACGCCAGGGCACAGCGTGACAGACGTCAACGAAAAACACCACGAGGATGGGACGCATTCGTTCGTGCAGTGGAAACACCTCGCTTAACAGTCACCCGAAGCGTCGGGTTACGTCTTGATGCATGTTGATCGCTTGCGAGGAGCCAACCATGTTTGCGCCTCGATTTGGTGCGCGCCGTTCACTCATTTGGAGCAAAACTTCCCAAGGCACTGCATCAGCGCAATGTAACCCTGTGCTTTCACTGCCAAATGAACCGGGAGTGCGCCGAAAAATTGGTGTGGCGTGAAAGAACACTCTTTTCGATCGGGCGATACACGTCTATGCTGTGCCCTGTGTGTGTCGAAGACATACACATGTGAAAGGCGTTTTGCGTTGAAACGAGCGTAGTGCGGCTTATTGCTACGGCGATACAGCGCCAAGGCGCGGCCCATCGGAATTGCGGACCGTGGACGTGCGCGATGACGAGCTGCAGTATTCAAGTTGGTAACAGACAATTCAAGGAGGATTCGGTTATGTCGATCAGGAGTATTTGTTTCGGACTGTTGGTGAGTGGAGCCGTGGCAATTGCGCCACCACTCATCAGCAGCGTAGCGGCGCAAGGCCTTGTCTCCGACAAGATGCTGTTGAATGCTCAGGACGACCCTGATAACTGGCTGATGGCGATTGGTAACTACACGGGCAATCGGTACAGCAAGTTGAAGCAGATTAATACTCGCAACGTTGGCAAGCTGGTGCCGAAGTGGATTTTTTCCCTGGGAACGCTCGATGCGCAGAACACCACGCCGGTGGTGCATAACGGTGTCATGTACGTGACCGCTTCTCATGGTCGCACCTACGCGCTGGATGCGGCGACAGGCATCGAAAAATGGCGTTATGTACATCAACTGCCCGAAGGTGTCGGCGGCACGATGTGCTGCGATATCGGCAACCGGGGTGTTGCTATTTATGGCGACAAGGTCTTTGTTTCCACTCCCGACGCGCACGTGGTTGCGCTCGATATGGAAACCGGCAACGTGGTTTGGGATGTCACCCTCGGAAACTGGGAGCACGCCTACACAATGACCGTGGCGCCACTGGTCGTGAAAGGCAAGGTCGTTGTCGGCATGTCCGGCGCCGAATATCCGACCCGTCTTTTCATCGAAGCGCTCGATGCAGACACCGGCAAGCAGGCATGGCGGACCTACACGATTCCTGGCCCGGGCGAACCGGGTCATGAAACCTGGGGCACGACCGAGGCAGCCATGAATGGTGGTGCGTCAGCGTGGATCACCGGCTCCTACGATCCGGATCTCGACCTGCTGTATTGGGGCGTTGGCAATCCCAATCCCGATTGGGACGGCACCGTACGCCCGGGCGACAACCTCTATTCCAACTCGACCCTGGCATTGAATCCGGACACTGGCGAGATCAAGTTCTACTTCCAGTACACGCCGGCCGACGTCTGGGACTATGACGGAAACAACGAACCGGTTCTGGTCGACTACGGCAAAGAAAAAGTTTGGCTCCACGGCGACCGCAACGGCTTTCTCTACAAGATCGACCGCACCAACGGCAAGTTCCACTATGGGGTGGAAATCTCGAAAGTGAATTGGGCCACTGGCTTTACGCCCGAAGGCCGTCCGATCTGGAACATGGAGAAAGTGCCTACCTACGAGTACGAGGCCAAGAACATCTGCCCGGCTTCGGAAGGCGGCAAGTGGTGGAACCCGATGACGGTCAATCCGGAAAGCGGCTGGGTTTTCGTGCCGAGTCGTGAAATTTGCACCGACATCAAGAGCGCGCCTCTGGGCGAAGGCCTCAACCCCGACGAGCGTACCCCTGGCAAACCCTACTGGGGCATCGGCACCATCGGCTGGCGCACCGGTTATGGCCAATTGGTGGCATTCGACGGGCGCACCGGCAAGAAGATGTGGACTGTCAAGGACCGTTCGCCGTTCACCGGTGGCCTGATGTCAACGGCCGGCGGTCTGGTATTCGCGGGTACGCCGGAAGGCGAGTTCCGCGCTTACAATCAGAAAAACGGCAAGGAACTGTGGTCCTTCCAGACTGGTTCCGGCATTTTCGGCAGCCCGTCGACTTATACCGTCAACGGCAAGCAATTCGTCGCTGTGCCTTCGGGCTTCGGCGGGTGGACCGGTTGGGCGCATTTCGGAGAGGGTGGCGCGCCCTGGCTCAAGGACAGCCGCAAGGGCGGGATCATCATCGGCTTCGGGTTGCCCTGATCGAACCCTTGGGCTGATTAAATCCTTGTCCGGCGGTCGAGCTGACTCGACCGCGTGAAATACCACCCCGGGGAACATCTGTTCCCCGGGGCTTTTTACACCGAACAGCCGGCTGCAATCATCCGGCTCATCAAAGAAACAAGCGAACCATGATCGGCAAAATTATTTATTGCTTCCTGTCCCTTGCTCTGGCCTTGCCGGTATTTGGCCCCGTCGCCCATGCCGGTGCCGGTGATATTGACAAGACCGACCAGACCCGCCCCGACGCTGCGGCCAATCCGGACAAAAACCCTTATACCGGCGACGCGGCCGCGATCAAGGAAGGACGAAAGTTGTGGCGCAAGACCGGCTGTTACAGTTGCCAGGGTGGTGTTGCCGAAGGCGGCGTTGGCCCCAGTTTGATCGACGACGAATGGATCTACGTACCCACCGACAAGACCCTGTTCAAAACCATCGCCGAAGGACGTA
>JASFUE010000170.1:0-7123 GCA_050050435.1 Burkholderiales bacterium
CGACCAGAACAAGGCGCGTGCCATTGGTGTATCCAGTCAGACACTGGCCAACGTATTGGAATCGGTCCTTACCGGGCTCCCGATTACCCAGTACCGCGAAAACGACGAGTTGATCGAGGTTGTGGGCCGGGCAGAGCACGAAGAAAGAGTGGATCCGGGACGACTGGCGCAGATCAACGTGCCCACTTCAAGCGGCAAATGGATACCGCTTTCACAGATTGCCCGAATCGAGTACGGCTTCGAGGAAGGCATTATCTGGCGGCGCGATCGCCAGCCGACTGTTTCGGTCCGCGCTGATGTCCGGGGCGATGTCCAGGCGCCGACGGTTTCAGAGCGTATCGCGCCGAAACTGGACGAGTTGCGCAAGCGGTTGCCGCCACATTACCGGCTCGAGGTCGGTGGCGCGATCGAGGAGAGTGCGAAAGGCCAACAATCGATCATCAACGTCATGCCGTTCATGCTGCTGACGGTATTGACCTTGTTGATGGTGCAGTTGCAGAGCATGCAGCGCACTTTCATGGTCCTGCTGACCGCGCCGCTGGGCTTGATCGGCGTGGCGGCGATTCTGCTGACCTGGAACGTACCGTTCGGTTTCGTGGCCAACCTTGGTGTGATTGCGCTGTTCGGCATGATCATGCGCAATTCGGTCATTCTCATCGATCAGATAGAACAGGACCTTCGTGCCGGTCGCAGCCAATGGGAGGCTGTCATCGAATCCACTGTACGCCGCTTCCGCCCGATCGTACTGACTGCGCTCACAGCGACATTGGCGATGATTCCCCTTTCGATTGGCAGCGAGTTCTGGGGGCCGATGGCAGTGGCTATCATGGGTGGTCTGGTATCGGCAACGGTGCTCACGTTACTGTTCCTGCCGGCGTTGTATGCAGCCTGGTTTCGTGTACAGCGCCCTTGAACGCAACCTGGCCATGACCGGCCGTATCAGGTTCGTGCAGCCGGCATCGGGCTGAGAGCAGGAGGCAATGGTGTCGGGCAAAAAGCGGCTCCCGCGTCTGGTTGGTCCGGCCGTGCACGAAGGTGCGCAGGAATGGACGTGTGACGCAATCGCCGGCAACGAGACCCAGGGCCATCCCGGGCAGAGTGGTTTCAGATTGCTCGACAGTGGAGATGAGGCATTTCTCGCACGCGCTTCACTGATCGCGCGGGCGCAACGCAGTCTCGACCTGCAGTATTACCTGTTCGGGACGGATACCTCCGGCGCACTGCTGTCCAACAGCATTCTGCAAGCCGCCGACCGGGGCGTGCGGGTGCGGCTACTCGTCGATGGCTGGTCGCTCGTGTTTCGAAAACCCGAAGCGGCCCTGCTCAATCTGCACCCCAACGTGAGTATCCGTTTGTTCAATCCGGTAGCGAGGGACGACGGTCTGTTTTCCAGGCTGATCAGCCTGCTTGCCGAGTCGCCACGCGTGAACCGGCGCATGCACAACAAGGTCTTCATTGCGGACGGAAAAATCGTGATCATGGGGGGGCGAAACGTCGGGGATCGCTACTTTGGCTTCAGTGCGGATCTCGAATTTCGCGATCTTGACGTGATCTGTGCCGGAACCGTGGTGCAGGACATTTGCGCGAGCTTCGAAGCGTACTGGAACAGTCCCGCAGCCAGAACATTGCGCTCGGTCGGGATCCGTAATCGATCGGCAGCCGAATTTGCCCGCTTTCGCAATCGCCTGGCCGGCCTGCGCAAACAGCAGCGGATCGCATCGTTCGAGGCGCAACTTGCGGCAACCGGACTGGCGCGTGATCTGTCCCGGGGCCGCCTGGACCTGGCGTGGGCGCAAGCCAGGCTGATCGTCGATCCCCCTGACAAGATTAGCTGGATCGCGCCACCAGAATTATCGACACTGGATCAATTGGTCGAACTGGCGCAATCGGTCAAGCGCGAGTTATTGCTTGTCTCGCCGTATTTCGTCCCGGGCGAACGCGGTCTGGCGGTACTGCGGCAATTGCGCGCGCGTGATGTCCGGGTGGTGCTGGTGACCAACTCACTTGCTTCGACCGATATTCCAATGGTGCATGCGGGCTATCGCCGTTACCGGCGCGACTTGCTCGAGATCGGCGTCGAGGTACACGAAACCAGGCGCTCGCCGGATGATGACGCGGGTTCGCGCAAATTGTTCCGGCGCGGCAGAGCCAGCCTGCACGCCAAGGCTTATGTCCTTGACCGCAAGCATGTCGTGATCGGATCGCCCAATCTCGACCCACGGTCGATGATTCTGAATACTGAAATCGGCGTGGTGGTGTCGAGCGAGCAATTCGCGCGCAGTGTCGCCCGGTTCGCGAATGATCTTGCGCGCATTGAGTGCAGCTACCGCCTGGGTCTGGAAGGCGAATCGGCGAACCTGGTGTGGGACGCTGGCAACAGTAAAACGCGCAGCCGCTACCTGCGCGAACCCGGGGCCAGCGTGTGGCGGCGCCTGTTGGTGTTCCTGATTTCGTCGCTGCCCATTGAGAAACAGTTGTGAAGAGCCTGCCAGTGGCGTTCACCGTGTGCGAGGGTACGGCGTGGCAGGCGCGGGCACGGGCACGGATAACGCGTAGACTGACGGACTGACTGAACATGGACTCATAATGAACCGTTCCGAAAACGTCGATCGGATTCTCGGTATTGGACTCGTACTGCTGGTCTTTGTTGGCTGCTTTATCATCCTGCGGCCATTTCTGACGGCGATCCTGTGGGCCGGGATACTGACATTCAGCACCTGGCCACTGTTTCTGCGATTGACAGATTACCTCGGCGGACGCCGCACGCTTGCCGCGTCGATCATGACAGTTGCAGTGGGCGTGGTGATGCTGGCGCCATTTGTGATCGTCGCCGCCGGGCTCGCCGACAACTCGGTGATGCTGGCTACCGCGGCGCGGCGTGCCATCGATCACGGCTTGCCAGATGCGCCGGCATGGCTGGCGCGTGTTCCCGTCATTGGAACGAATCTGGATGAATACTGGCGCAGTCTTGCCCACGACGGTGCAGCACTGGTCGGCGAGGCGCGACGCTTGCTGCCTACCCTGCGCCGGGTTTCGCTGGGTGTCGGCGAAGCGCTCGGTTCCGGGTTGATCCAGCTCGGGATCAGTGTGTTCCTCGCGTTCTTCCTGTACCGCTCCGGCGAGTCGGTGGGCAAGCAGCTTCGCTCGGCGGGATCGCGTCTGGTTGGCGAGCGTGCTCAACGGTTGTTCGAACTCGCCGGTGGTACTGTTATCAGCGTCGTGTACGGCATTCTCGGCACGGCTCTCGCGCAAGGCTTGCTCGCAGGCATCGGTCTCGCCATTGCCGGTGTTCCGGCCGCGCCGTTACTGGGGCTGGCAGTGTTTTTCCTTTCGATTGTGCCGGTCGGACCGCCGATTGTGTGGGTGTCGGCGGCGGCCTGGTTATTGTGGAACGATTCGGTCGGGTGGGCCGTCTTTATGGTCTTGTGGGGGTTGTTCGTTATCAGCGGCGTGGACAACATCATCAAACCCTGGCTCATCAGCCGGGGCGCACGCTTGCCGTTTGCGACCGTGCTGCTCGGTGTTGCCGGTGGTGCACTGACGTTTGGATTCATCGGCGTGTTCATCGGGCCGACCCTGCTTGCAGTCGGGACCAGATTGCTGGCCGAATGGACCGAGCGTGCCAGCGAAGGCGATCCGGTGGCATGATGATCTGCGCAGGGCAAGCGCGTTAACCGGGCTTCGGCGCAAGGGCAGACGGCGGGTGCGCATGGTCTCGCCGGTTTCAGATAATTGCGGCAATTCAATAAGGACGAAATGAACACATCAACGGCAGTGTTTACACGGGGCAAGAGGCAGCCGGTAAGCGGTAGAAAATTGTTTCTTCATTTGCGTTTCCTGATTCTGGTTGTCGTGGCCGGGGTGATCCCGGCGATGTTCGCGCAGCCGTTACAGGCGGCACAGGCCCAATGTGCGATTGCGTCGGCGCATCCGCTTGCAACGCAGGCAGGCTGCGAGATCCTGGCGAAGGGGGGCAATGCATTTGATGCGGCGGTAGCCGTGACCGCAGCGCTGGCCGTGGTCGAGCCGTATTCGTCCGGTCTCGGTGGCGGTGGTTTCTACCTGTTTCATCGTGCCGAAGATGGCCTGGACGTGTTCCTCGACGCCCGTGAAACGGCCCCGGCAGAGGCTTCGGCGGACAAATACCTCGACGACACGGGCGAGCCCGTGCCCGCGCTGTCGCGGCAAGGACCAACCGCAGCCGGCATCCCCGGCATACCCGCAGCCCTGCAACTGATCTCGACCAAATACGGATCGCAGCCGCTGGCCACAACGCTGGCGCCGGCCATTGCCCTGGCGCAGCGCGGGGTCGGTGCCGATTCGCGCTACGCCCGCGCCTCTGGCTGGATGGTCAGGATGTTGAACCGGTTTCCGTCTGCCGCTGCCATCTTTCTCGACGACGGCAAACCGGTGCAGACCGGATACGTGATCCGGCAGCAAAAGCTGGCCGCGACCATGCGCCGCATCGCCACGGAAGGCGGCGGCATTTTTTATCAGGGGCCGATGGCCGAAGAAATGGTGCGCTCGGTCCGGTCGAATGGCGGGTACTGGACGCTGCAGGATCTGGCGAACTATCGGGTGGTGGAACGTGAGCCGCAGCGTTTCGAATATCGCGGGGCAAAAATCACTACTGCGCCGCTGCCTTCATCGGGCGGCCTGGTGATGGCCCAGGCACTGCAAATCCTCGACGTTCTCGATGCCGCGGCGATGCCTGAGCATGAACGCGTGCACGTCACCATTGAAGCAATGCGCCGCGCATATAATGACCGCGCCCGCTTCATGGGCGACCCGGATTATGTTGACGTACCGGTCGCAAGACTGGCCTCGAAAGCCTATGCACGCAAACGGGCTGCCACCATCGATCTTCAGCACGCAACGCCCAGCGCCGATTTGCCATCCGTTGACGAAACCAGCGACGATGGCCGGGACACCACCCATTTTTCCATTGTCGATGCAGCCGGTAACCGGGTAGCGGCGACACTGTCCATCAACGGGCCTTTCGGCAGCGGTTTCGTTGCCGGAGATACGGGTGTGCTGCTCAATAACCATATGGACGATTTTGCGATTGCGCAGGGTGTGCCGAATTTGTACAAACTGGTTGGCAATGCGGCCAATGCAATCGAGGCGGGCAAACGGCCGCTGTCGTCGATGTCTCCGACTTTCGTCGAGGATGATCGCGGCATACTGGTGCTCGGAACACCCGGCGGCTCACGCATCATCAGTATGGTGATGATCGGCGTCATCAATTATTCGGCGAACAGCGACGTCGACGTTGAACGTATCGTTGGCTTGCCCCGTTATCACCACCAGTATCTGCCGGATCGTGTCCAGGTCGAGCCTGGCAGCTTCAGTGATGAATGGATCGAGGCATTACGCCGACGTGGCCACGAGGTCGAGGTGTACCGGCGAAAATGGGGGAACATGCAGGCCGTATTCGTCGACGCGAAAACGGGCAAATCCAGCGTCGGCAATGATCCACGCGGCCGCGAAGGCGTGGTGTTCTGAGACAAGCGCACCGGAACAGGCCCCGGCCCCGGGCATCGCCGCGGCGTTGCTGACCCAATGCAGCTGGCATTGTTTGCGCTTTCCCGGTTTTGTTTGACGGGGTCACGGACAGCTGACAGTAGTTGCTGTGCGGCAAAGCCTGCGTGAACAATCGCCGGATAGGTTCTAGAATAGGGACAAATGAAAACAACGTTTCTGGATTTTGAGCAGCCGGTAGCCGAGCTCGAAGCGAAAATTGAGCAGCTGCGCTATGTGCAGGACGATTCCGCGGTCGACATTTCGGAAGAAATCGCACGCCTGCAGAAAAAGAGCGCGTCGCTGACCAAGGATCTTTATGCGAAGTTGTCAGCCTGGCAGATTTCGCAGGTTGCACGCCATCCGCAACGGCCGTATTCGCTCGATTACATCAGCACGCTGTTTTCGGATTTCGAGGAGCTTCACGGAGACCGCGCATTTGCCGACGACCCCTCCATCGTTGGCGGGCTGGCGCGATTTGGCAGTGAATCGGTGATGGTGATCGGGCACCAGAAAGGGCGTGATACCAAGGAAAAGCTGCATCGCAATTTCGGTATGCCGAAACCGGAGGGCTATCGCAAGGCGCTGCGCCTGATGCGGCTGGCCGAGAAGTTCTCGATCCCCGTGATGACGTTTGTCGATACGCCTGGTGCTTATCCCGGCGTCGGAGCGGAAGAACGCGGGCAGTCCGAAGCGATCGGTCGCAACCTTTTCGCGATGGCCGAGCTGCGCGTTCCGATCATCGTAACCATCATCGGAGAAGGGGGTTCCGGCGGGGCGCTGGCCATTGCGGTTGGCGATTATGTGCAGATGCTGCAGTACTCCATTTATTCGGTAATTTCCCCGGAAGGCTGTGCCTCCATTCTCTGGAAGAGCGCGGACAAGGCATCGGTTGCGGCGGAGGCATTGGGCATTACCGCCAGTCGCCTGAAGTCACTCGACCTGGTTGACAAAGTCGTGGTCGAACCGCTTGGTGGCGCTCATCGCGACCAGCAAGCGATGATGCAGAACATGCGAAAGTCATTGCAGGACGCGTTGAGCCTGCTCAAACGCAAGACAATGGATACGCTGCTCGAAGAGCGGCTCGAACACATGCTGGCGTTCGGAAAGTACATCGCCAGTGACTGAATGGCGGCGTGTCCCGGCCAGGCTACCCCGCTCAGGCGGGGTATTTTGTTTGTGGCCTCGCCATCAGCAGGCCCGTCATGACTGATGTGGTTGCCACAGCACGCGAAGTGCTCGAATCGCACGGGATCCGGCGTTGCAGCGTGTGCGTTGCGTTCAGTGGCGGGCTGGACTCGATGGTACTGCTGGAAGTGCTCCGTGGCCTCGCGGACAGCCTCGAGCTTTCGCTCAGTGCGGTGCATGTCAACCATGGCCTGCAAGCACAGGCGGTGCAATGGGCGCAGTTCTGCCAGCAGCACTGCGAGCGTGTCGGCGTCCCACTCACAATCGAGGAAGTGACGGTGGCGCGCGGATCGGGCCTGGGTGTGGAAGCGGCGGCGCGCGCGCAACGCTATGCCGTTTTGCGACGGGTGCAGGCGGACTATGTGGCCCTCGCACATCACCTCGATGATCAGGCCGAAACCTTCGTGTTGCAGTT
>JASFUE010000171.1:0-7108 GCA_050050435.1 Burkholderiales bacterium
TTCACTGCGCTTCGAGGCCCGTGGCTATGCCACGTTTGTCAACAGCAGCGGCGGATTTTTCTGCTCCGGCGGATGCGTTGTATCGATCAGCGCGGACGTCATCGGGCAAGGTGAAGTCATGATGGGACTTTCAGCCCGCTTCTAGGTGGTGCCGGACCGTGACGTAGAGCCCGAAGAAGTATTCACCCGAAATGTAATCCGAATGCAGATTGATACCGTACGCAACTGGGTCAAGGAGGCGCAGCGTATCGTGGTGCTTACCGGCGCTGGCATCTCGACCGAATCCGGAATTCCCGATTTTCGTGGACCTCAGGGTGTTTGGACGAAGAATCCGCTTGCCGAAAAACTGTCCGACATCCGCTATTACATGTCCGATCCGGAGGTCCGCAAGCTGTCATGGCAATCGCGTCTCGAGCACCCGGCATGGGAGGCCAAGCCGAATTCGGGGCACCGGGCGCTGGCCGCGCTGGAACAAACAGGCCGGTTGCATGCGTTGATCACGCAAAACATCGATGGGCTGCACCAGCAGGCGGGCAACTCGCCGAAAATGGTGATCGAGGTACACGGCACCGTGCGCGAAGTGGTTTGCATGACCTGTGGTGCGCTTACGCCGATGCCTGCTGTTCTTGACCGGGTTCGCGCTGGCGAGGAAGATCCGCCGTGCCTCGACTGTGGCGGCATTCTGAAAAGTGCGACGATTTCTTTCGGTCAGGCATTGGTTCCCGAAGTGATCGGCCGGGCGTTGAACGCCGCTGCCGAAGCTGACCTTTTCTTCGCAATTGGAACCAGCCTGCAGGTGTATCCGGTTGCCGGCGCGATTCCGGCGGCGCTCGAGGCGGGTGCCCGTATCGTAATTGTCAATGCTCAGCCGACGCCATTCGATGACATCGCCGATGCACTCTATCGCGAACCGATCGGAACGGTGCTGCCCCGGTTGTTTGAACTAACCTGATCGACCTGTTCGCACCGCCGCCAGGCGAAGGCGGCGTTGACGGGCCAGTCGTCGTTACAATAGTGCGCGACTACAACGAGGGGGCAAATCATGGGCGAACTTACCAAGCAGGATATTTTCAATTCGGGCCTGGCTCTACGGCGCGAAGTACTGGGAGACCAGTACGTTGACCAGGTCTTCAAGCTGAAAGACGAATTCAGTGAAGCTGTTCAGGATTACGTCACCACGCATGCCTGGGGAGCGGTGTGGGCGCGGCGCGGCGAAAACGGTGAGCTGACTTTACCGAAGAAGACGCGCTCGATCATGAACCTATCCATGTTGGCGGCAATCAACCGGCCGCATGAACTGGAAATACATTTGCGCGGCGCAATCAACAACGGCGTCACCAAGAAAGAGATGCTGGAAATCTTTCTGCATGTTGCAACCTATGCAGGCGCGCCAGCCATGCTCGATGGCATTCGTATCGCGCGGAAGGTGTGGGCGGAATACGAGGCAGGCAATCGCAGCTGAATTTGAAACTGTTGCTCAGGCATGGATAATCGGCTGTGGGCACGCCATGCGCAATATATTTATGACCTGTGCGTGATCCAAAGCCATTTCCGGCGCTGACGGTCAGACCGGTGACAGGAGGAGCGATGTCAGAGAAAAAACCAGAACATCCCGCAGTAAAGATTGCATCGATTATCGGCGGAATCATTTTCGCCATCGTCTTGATGATGGCGGTTCTTGCCAAAGAGTATCTGCCGGTTATTGGGTGGGTTGTGGTCCCGTTGGTAGTCATGGGCATCGTGCTCGGCGCCATCGTATCCAGAAAGCCGGAATAGGGCGCTGTTCGTCCGGTAATGAAATCGATCCGGGAAACAATGGGGTCAGTACGCTCCCGGCATGTTACGCAGTCGGGTGTTGTGTGCCATGCATCCGGGTTGAAATCAGCCGAAGGACCGTAGATGGAGCACAAGGAAGACAGCACGCAACCAGGCGCCATGCGATCAAGCGGCATGAGGACCATTCTTGGCAAGTGGCTGGGCGACGTTGGAGTTGTGTTCTATGTCTCCGTCATCGTCATTGGCGGTTTTGTTTTTCTGGGCGTGCGCTATCCCGACGCTGTCGAGAAAACCTCTCAGCGCATACTCGATGCGACCGCAGCTGATTTCGGATGGATGTATCTACTGGCGACCAGCGGATTCGTGGTCTTCTGCGGGTTTCTGGCGTTTTCGCGTTACGGAAGCATTCGCCTTGGCGGAGAGGGCGAACCGCCCGAGTTTTCTTTCAGTAGTTGGCTTGCGATGATCTTTTCGGCCGGCATGGGTGTCGGTCTGGTCTTCTGGGGCGTTGCCGAACCGATGATGCATTTCAACCACCCACCCCTGGGAATCGGTGAGCCGCGTACCGCCGAGGCCGCCCAACTGGGTATGCGTTATTCGTTCTTTCACTGGGGCGTTCATCAATGGGCCAACTTCACCCTGGTTGGTCTCGCCATTGCCTATGTTCGCTTCCGGCACAACAGCCACGGGCTGATCAGTGAGACCTTTCGTCCTCTGCTCGGCGGGGCAGTGGACCGGACTTGGGGAAAGGCGATTGATGTTCTCGCGGTCGTGTCGACGATTTTTGGCGTCGCCACTACGCTGGGCCTGGGTGCATTGCAGATCAACAGCGGGTTCGCTGGTCAGGATCTGCTCGAGTACAGCGTGGGTTCGCAGTTCATGATCATGGGTGGTCTGGCGGTGCTGTTCACCATCTCGGCAATGACGCCTCTTGAAAAAGGAATCCGTTATCTGAGCGACCTGAATCTGTTACTGGCCGCGGCTTTGCTGTTGTACGTGGTAGTGCTGGGACCAACCGCCTTCATATTCAGCGAACTGACACAGACCATCGGTGAATATCTTGGCAATATTGTCGAGATGAGTCTGGTTACGGCACCTTATTCGAGCGAACACTGGGTCGAGCAATGGACCGTGTTCTACTGGGCCTGGGGACTGAGTTGGTCGCCATTTGTCGGCAGTTTCATTGCCAGGATTTCGCGTGGCAGAACCATCCGTGAATTTGTTCTTGGCGTGATGATTGTTCCGGTCGTATTGAGCATGTTGTGGTTCTCCGCTTTTGGGGGATCTGCTATTCACTTCGAGTTGTTCGGCGAAGCCGGGATTGCCGATGCGGTCGCGCGCGAAGTGCCCGCCGGCCTGTATGCGTTGCTGGATCAACTGCCATGGGGACACATCGCCGCGATTGCCGCGATCGCGTTGGTTTGCATGTTCGTGATTACCTCATCGGATTCGGCAACCTTCGTGCTCGGCATGTTTACCTCAAAAGGTGTTTTGAATCCGACCCGACCCGTGCGCATCATCTGGGGCGTGCTGGAACTACTATTGGCGGGTGTGTTATTGCTGAGCGGGGGGTTACAGGCCCTGCAAACTGTTTCCATCATTGCTGCCTTTCCATTCATGCTGCTGATGGTGTTGATGGCCTTTGCATTACACAAGGACTTGTGGGCCGAGATTCGCCGTCAAGATGAAAAGCACCGCGTGTTGCACGAGCGGCTCGAGGAGGTGCTATTGCGGGAGACGGAACGTGAAGCGGAACGCCGGACCGAGGAGGAGATTCATCCGACTGCGCCGGAATCGGCAACCGAAAAGATTGAATCGGGAATGCCGCTGCAGAACGGTTGACAAGGCAACGTTCATGCACGCCGGTTTTGAGGATAGCGATAACAGGAAAGCAGGAGTAATCCCATGAGTGAAGTGATTGCGTTTGACCATATTCATTTGATCAGCCGTGACCCGCAGGCTGCAGCGAAGTGGTATGAAGAAACGTTTGGCGGTGAAATTACCACCGTTCAGGAGAACCTGCGTGGGGCACCGCAAATCGATGTACGGATTGGCAGCATGACGATTGTCATTCGCGGCCAGCGGCCAGGAGAGCAACCGGTCGAAACGAAATCAATGCAGCACTTCAATGGATTCTCCAGCCACGATGAATGGGGAACGGATCACTTCGGTTTCACTTATCGCGGTGACCTGATGGCGTTTTGTAATGAGTTGAAACAAAAGGGCGTGCGCATGGCGGTTGAGCCATGGGAGTTCAAGCCCGGCATGGTGATCTGCTATCTCGCAGCGCCTGATGGCGTAAGCATCGAGCTGATTCAGGCCCACGCTTGAATGTCGGCAGTTTGTTTCTCGAATGGTTGCCGTTGCGCGCCGCGTTGCAATCGTCAGGGAATATTCATGAATGGATTTCCAGGAATCAGCTTGCGCGCGCTTGGCGGATTGCTTGCGCTTCTTCTTGTCTGGCCCGCATTCGGTGCGGATAGCGAAATCACCATCGAGAACACTGCACTCAGAAGAATGCTCATGGACCACTTGTTCACCGATCGCGGTCGATACCACTTGTTACGTCAGTCGGCTTGCCAGTTTGCTTATCTGGAGTCGCCGGTGGTGGCTGTCGCCGCGGGCCGCGTCGGCATCAAGGCGCGGCTGACCGGTTGGCTTGGGACGGAGGCCGATGGCAGTTGCACCGGTGCTGGCGACAGCTTTGATTTGATCGTTTCGGGAAAGCCTTATTTCTCGGGTGAGAATCTCGGTCTGACCGACATGCGCGTCGATCAGGTCTCCAATGAGCTGTATCGGATCGTGCTTCAGCAGTTTCTCGATTTCGCAGTGCCAAAAGCACTCGCAATCAATCTACGCGAGGGTCTGCAATCGGCTATTGCCGCACAGGACGCGTCATACGAAGTGATTGTCAGCAAGCTTGCGATTACCAATCTGACTGCCGAGAACAATCGGATTCACGCCAATCTGTCGTTTGCCTTGTCGGCGCGCTGAAGCATAGAGAACGGTCAGTTGGCTAATCCCATAGCCGCTTCCACGCCTCACTGCTCCACGTTGCGTGGACTACGTAGTGCTCAGCGAGCCAGAAAGGCTTTTCCGAAGCGAGGCTTTAGATTTGAGATTATTGGAAGAGGCTAATAACCCGGTTTGTTGTCGCGCGGCTACGCGGCTTGCAGGCACGCCCATTATCCTGATGTTCTCCTGTTTAATGCTGCTCACCGTTGTTTCGGAGTTTGCATTCGGACAGGAACTGACGCCTCGCGCTTACTGGCCGGCGCCGTACGGAACAAAATTTCTCAGTGTTGGCTATGCTTATTCGACGGGCGACGTCGTAACCGACCCGTCATTGCCATTGGTCGGAGTGGATTCGCAGATCCGGCGCGGCGTGATTGCCTATCAACAGACGATCAGCGTCGCCGGGCGAACCTCCTATGTTCAGGTTGAGCTTCCTTACGTCGACGGATACACGACTGGGAATTTCATGGGAGAGTCAGCAGATCGCAGTGTCAGCGGCGTCGGCGACTTTTCGGCCACGTGGTCGGTTAGCTTGATGGGGGCTCCGTCGATGACTCGGGAGGAGTTTCAGGTCTTCCGTCAGAATCCGGATCCGATCCTTGCCGCCAGCTTCAAGGTTGTTGCACCGACGGGACAATACGATACCGACAAGCTGATTAATGTAGGTACCAATCGGTGGGCTGCCAAACTCAAGCTGGCCTACCTGCACCCGATGCCGGGAAAGTGGGTGCTGGAGACGGCCGCCGGGGTATGGTTCTTTCAGGATAACGACGAGTTCCTGGGGCAAACACGCGAACAGGAGCCGATCACCGCCCTTGACCTGAGTATCGTCAAACGTTTCAAGCCCGGATTCTGGGGATCAATCGACGCCAATTACTACTTGGGAGGACGAACCATCGTCGGCGGGGATAAAAGGGCTGACTTTCAGCGCAATTCTCGTTTTGGGGTATCGCTGGGATATCCAGTTAACCGTCGGCATGCAATCAAGGCGAGTTACAGCGCCGGTGTCGTCACTGAATTGGGAGGCGACTACAACACGATCATCCTGAATTATCTGTATCGGATCCAGTGAGCTTGGCGACCCTGGACAGGCTCTAGCGTGCTTCCGCCAAATTCGGGCAAGCAGCAGCGACTTCGTGTTTAGCCGCCCACGGCGGCGACATTTTCCGACTCATTCTCAGCAGGACGACCCCAGAAGCTGATGTCGATGTCGTAGCTGACAACGCTATCCAGAACTTCCCATTCCTTGACGTCGAAGCGAACGAACGACAGCGTGCGGATGGGAAGAAGCGAGTCGACAGTGGCCAGAATGGTGTCCTTTGAGAAAGACGTGTTGTCGGAGGCGGGATTATCAGCTGCGCCGGCGCGGCCTACATAGAGTTCCAGGGTATCGCTATTGTTCTTTAGTGCGGCGGTGCGCAGCGCGACGCGGGAACGATCCAGGGTTGTCGTGTCAACAATGAATGAGCCGGAAAACTTTCCGCCCAGCGATGGGGTGGGCAGGGGGGCGATCATCACTTTTCCCCGGGATTTGCTGTTGCCATCGGGATCGGAGAGAACGACGTAGAAGTCACGCAACAGCGGCGCGTCAGTTCGGCTGAAGCTGACCGCTTCACTGTAATTGCGTTCGTACAAAAGGACTGCGCCATTCTGCCCGATGGTCGAACTGATCAGAACGACCGGCAGTGCGGAAATGGCGACGCCTAATCTGAGCGTCTTGAGAAAATTCATATTGGCCCCCCTTGCTTTACTGCCGTGCTGCGCTGCTGCTGTATTGCTGTATTGCTGTACTGCGATGATGCGTTGTCTTTTTTTTGTAGCGTGAATGTACGCCAATCTGGGTGTCAGTCAACCACAGCCAGGCTCCATTCTTCGAAACTGCTTTAAGTTTTCATCCTAAGCGACGGCACGACAAAAAATTGTTGCCGTCGCGCCATGAGGTGGTGAATTTGCCGAATTACGTCGATTTGAGCCTCTCGATGCCACTTTGGCCGGATGCTAAGTCTTCTGAACCAAAGGCGATAGTGTATGAATGCCGGATGTCGGGGAGGGGGCGCAAAAAAACGGGGCTGCCTTGCCGTTCTCCGGTGTGGCAGCCCCGTAGGACGGTTGATTCGGACAACCGTAAGGGGAGGAGGAAATCAATCGCCAGGTTTGCAAGTAATCAGGCTACAAGCAACTGGCTCGCAATCAAACGACATGCAAATAACATCAACCGTGCGAGTAACTACAGAATACATTTTTGCGGCCCGACTGGAAGCGAACCGTGCCGCAGGCAAACTGTGCGGTATTAACGTTCGCGGTTGTTGCGGCGTGC
>JASFUE010000172.1:0-7097 GCA_050050435.1 Burkholderiales bacterium
TATGACGCTACGCAAGATTACGATCGCCAATCGGGATGGCGCGACCTACCTGGTCGACGATCGCATACCATTGCTGGACAGTTTGCGCGCGCAAGGCGTGGATTTGCCTTATGGTTGCCGCTACGGCGGTTGCATCACCTGCGCAGCGAAAGTGATAGATGGCGAGATAGACCAGACTGGACAGGTCGCGCTGAACAACCGGCAAATCAACAACGGCTACGTCATTCTCTGTGTGGCGCGACCGATGACGAACTGCACACTGGAAGTTGGAGTCGAAAGTCACGACAAGCTCTATCGCAACCCGTTCCTCGACCCGCTTGCACCACATGAGCTGAAAGCGGACATCGCCACCCCCGGGGAGAGTTAAGTATGGCCCACATGAACCACAAGGAAGATTATCCCGAAGCGTATCTGGCCGGTATTCTCAAATCGGTCAAGACCATCGCCATGGTTGGTGCCAGTCCGGACAAGACCAAGTTCTCTTACGGTGTGCTCCGGGTCTTGCACGAAACGGGCTTTAACATGATTCCGGTGAATCCCGGTATGGAAGGCGGAGAAATCAGGGGGCTCAAGGTGTATCCCACGCTGGCATCGATCGATCAACCTGTCGATATGGTCCAGGTATTTCGCCGCTCCGAGGAGTTGCCGGATGTCGCGCGCGAAGCGGTCGCGATTGGCGCCAAAGTACTGTGGAGCCAGATTGGCGTATATAACGAAGAAGCAGCGCGGATCGCCGAAGACGCCGGGCTCAAGGTCGTCATGAACCGCTGCCCGAAAATCGAACTGTTCCGGCCGTTCTGGAAGCCAAAACTACACCTGACGATTTGAATTGTTTTGGCGCGCTTCAGCCCCGCGGGGCCCCAGGACTCCCACTGCGAGAGTCAAGCTTCTACGATGCTTATTCAGACGATACTTATTCAATGATGAACCGTCACGGTAAAATAGGACTGTGACATAACAACACGGGAACCAAGAATGGCAAACGAGGGATACCACGAACCAATCAACGAACTCAGCGACGAAACGCGCGACATGCATCGCGCCATCACGTCATTGATGGAAGAACTGGAAGCGGTCGACTGGTACAACCAGCGCGTTGACGCAACAAAGGACAAGGAATTAAAGGCGATCCTGGCCCACAATCGTGACGAGGAGAAAGAACACGCTGCCATGGTGCTCGAATGGATCCGCCGACAGGACCCCAGGTTCGACAAGGAACTGAAAGACTACCTGTTCACCGAAAAACCGATCGCGCACAAATAGGGTGCAAGCGAGCAAGCTGCGAGCGAGCCGTTCGCAATTGAACAAGTCGTCAACGAAGTACTAATTAGCGCCCCGCGAGGCCGAATAACAGACAGGCGTTCGGCGCCCGGGCATGCCGGGCGGAATTCGAAAATGCGAATCGAACCCCGCCCTTCCCGGCATTGCCGCACGAAGTCAGTGCGAGATCATTCACGGCCTCTTTGTCGGAAAGGTCTTGGATCCATCAGCCGCTTTCACGGCGCTGCGCCACCGGCCGGAGAGTCACCCCCTCCATGAGGCCAGTTTCGATTTCGAAGCCAACGGCACGCCACTTCGAGCGCGGTTGCTTGGCCAACGTGGCAGCACGCAGCTGCTACTGGTAGAGAAAGGCCAGGCGCGCACGGCAACGCCAGCCAGTTCGCTCGCCTCCTACCGTCTCACCCAACGGGAGGTGGAAGTACTGATGTGGGTTGCCCGCGGCAAGACCAACAAGGACATTGTCGACATCCTCGGCATGAGCCCGCGCACGGTCAACAAGCACCTCGAACACATCTACGTCAAGCTGGGCGTGGAAACACGCACCGCCGCCGCGGCATTCGTCAATATCGATTCCTGAAAGCGCGGAACTGGCCCTATCCTTCGGGTTTAACGTACGGCGCGAGCGCGGCGCGCAGATCATCGCCGATCGGTACTGGCCGGGCGCTTTGCATGTCGGTGAGAACGATTGTCGACCGGGTCACCAGCCGTTCCTCGCCATCGTCGCCACGGATCGTGTATTCAAGTCCGAGTGAAGAACCACCCAGCTTGAACACCGCGATTTCGACGTCGATCTGATCGCCGTATTTGCTCGGGCGCTTGAAGTCGGTTTCAAGGCGAACCATCGGCCAACCCAGGCGCAGGTCATTGATGTAGTGATGATGCGGATGTCCGATATGGCTCAGGAAGTCTTCTTTCGCTTCACTGAGGATGTAGAAGTACTGCGGATAAAAAACGATCCCGAAAGGATCGCAGTTGGAAAACTGCACCATTTTTCTGGTGGTGAACTTCACGATCGGCCTCCGCGATTGAATCCGGATAACTTGCTCTTGCGCCTGCAGGTGGCGGCGCAGATCCGCCGGAGCATGCAGCGCCCGGCACGAATCCCGATGCTAACCCAACAGCCCGGTGAAGAATGCCGCCGCGCCCAGACGCAGGTTACGCAGCGTATAGCCGCCTTCCTGGACGACCAGCACCGGCACATTGAATGCGCTGAACAGTGCGCCAATGCGTTGCATGCCTTTGGTCGACACCTTGAATGCCCCGGTGGGGTCGCCGGACATGATGTCGAGTCCGAGGGAAATAACGAGATAGTCGGGCTTGAAGCGTTTGAGGACATTGAGCGCTTCGGCGAGCGTTTTCAGGTAGGTGTCGTCGTCGGTGCCGGGATAGAGCGGAAAGTTGCGGTTGTATCCCTTGCCCGGCCCTTCTCCGCGTTCGTCGCTGTAACCGGCAAAGTAGGGGTACGCTGTGCGCGGGTGGCCGTGAATGGAAACGAAGTAAACGTCATTGCGTTGGTAGAAAATTTCCTGCGAACCGTTTCCGTGGTGGTGGTCGATATCGATAAACGCCACCCGCCCGTGCCTGGACAAGTGGTGGGCAGCGATTGCCGCATTGTTGAAATAGCAGAAGCCGCCGAAGACACGCGATTCGGCGTGGTGCCCGGGCGGTCGGCAAAGCACATAGGTATGCCGGCTGCCCTTGAGCAGGCGCTCGGCGCCGGTCAGCGTTGCATCCACCGCGTGCCGGGCCGCCTTGTAGGCATTCGCCGTGACCGGGGTGAACGTGTCGATACAGTAGTAGCCTGCCTTCATCTCCCAGGTCTTGGGAATCCGGTCCGGCCGGCGAATGGGGAATACGTTCGGATATACCAGTTCGCCGGGCGCCAGTTCCGTCGCCGCCTTTTTCAGGAACTCGAACAACGCGTGACGATGCACTTCGGTAATGTGCTTTTCGCCAAAGTGCCTGACCTTGTGCCGAATCGGCGCCAGGCCTTCCAGCCCCTTCAGGATGAAACGCACTCGCGCCGGACGTTCCACATAGCCTTTTTCAGCGAGGTGGTGAATCTGGTGCGTGTCATCCGTTACCACGAGATCGAGCGGCGCAAGAGCGCCCGCCTTGCGCGGTAACGATACTTCCCTGCTGCGGTATCTCGGTTCGCGCAGCTTGACCGGATTGTCCCTGACGGATTCGAGAATGGTTTTGACGGGCGCGTCGGTGGCGGGCATCTTGCCCTTGATCAACAGAATGCGCGCAATGCATTTCTTCAGCGCACTCGCCGTCAGCGGCTTGGCCGGATCGTAGTTTTCGAAAACCAGGTAGGTCACATAGCCCTGGTTAGCTTTGTGGGTGACCGATTCGTACTGTGTGCCGACAACGGGAAACGCACCCATGCGCTCGTAGAATTCCATACGCCGCTGGTTGGTCCGCAAGCGCCCCGGCTCCCTGAGCTTGTCCACGTCATCCGGCGGCACGTCCATAAACAATCCCCGGCAACCCATTTCCCGAAGCACTTCGCGGTTGCGCTCATACAGTGCAACACCGTACCCGCGCGTCGGACGCTTGGGGTCGGTCGCGATGTAATCCAGATAGGCATACCTGAGCCGGGGAAAGAAAAAGCTCAGCGAGAAACCCAGAATGCGGTCCTTATCGCCCTCGGCGACCAGCAGCACAACGTCGAAATCGGTCTTGCTGGCAAACTTCAGGATCTCCGCAATGGTCGCCGAATATTGCGGGGCGTAGGGAAACGCCGTTTCGTAGATGCCAAGCACCGCGGCCAGTGCGATCTGGTCGCGCGGCGAATGCGCATTGTGAACCTGTCTGATCCGGAACATGCGCACTCACCTCCTGTAAGCGCGAAACGGAACGGAGTCCCGGCCCTTGATCCTTGCCGGGCGAATGCCGGCTGTCGCCGACTGTCATTTTTTGACCGGCGCGGATTCTATAGCGTCGCGACGAACAAGAGTAGCGATTTTTTCTTCGCCGCCGGCGCGCCGTATCACCCCGCTACCGACGGCCGAGCACGCCTCAGTACTCGAGGGACTCCCGCGTAAACGGCTTTGGCGGGTTGGGTTTGCCAAGCACGGTTTTCAGGACGCTGTTCATCGTGACCGGATCGTTGTCGAAGCCGCCGTGGGAGGTACTTACGGAGTGAGCATTGACGCCAGCACGCCCGTCGCTGTAATGGAAGAAAAGGCGTTTCGGATCCAGTTTCTCCAGTTGCTTGCTGTAGCACTGCATCCCCAGCAAAGCCTCCGGCGGATCGATTTCTTCCTCGAACGCTCGCGAGACCAGGTACAGCAACGACTTGCGATAGACCGCAGCGACGTTGTCATCCTGCTCCACCTTGTCGGTCAGATTGTAGACATGCAAGGCATCCACGCCGAATGTACCCCCGCCGAGGTTGGGCAGGAACGCCTGGTGGAACAAGTCGACCGTGGCCGCCGGCGCCAACAGGCTGACCGAGGCGATACGCAGCTTCGCCTTCTGTGCGGCCAGTGCTTCGAGCAGATGTGCATGCAGGATGCCACCGGTGCTGTGCCCGACCAGATGGATCTTCTTGGGCAGTGCCCCGGCGCCGGAGATCGCCGAGAGAAAAGCAGTCAGTGTCTGCGTGCCCGGGCTGTTGCGCCGGGCGAACGCCTGCGCCGCGTCGGTTTTCATTTCACGCCATAGTGCGCGCCCGGGCCGGCGGGTGGCACGCTCGATAATGCGGTCAGTCCAGTCACTGATGCCGCCGGCACGTTCCTCGGCATCCGAACGCTTGCCGATGACCACATCCTTGATTTCTTCCAGAACTCCGGTGTCATACATGAAGTGAAACGGGTAGATGCCGTTTGCCTTGAACGTGTCGCGCATTGCGGCGATGCGGCGAGCCGAATCGGTGACGCTGTTGAGACCACCGTGCGCGTAGATCAGCAGGTGCTGGTATTTCTTGCTGGCCGCGACCAGTTTCGCGGTTTGTTTGATGTCGGCAAGCGTGCTCCAGTATTTTCCGGACTCCGCAAAGCGCCCGTCATCAATGTGCACGAAGTGCCCGGCGATTTCGTCGCGGCGCGGGTCCCTTGGCGAACCCGCAACGTCCCGCCCAATTGATGCACCAATCGGCGCCTTGCGACGGGAATACAACTGCGGCGTGGGCAGTGCAAGTTGTACCACCCATGCATCAGATACGTTATCCATCCAGTCCTCGTAGGTCCAGATGGCGATACCGTTCCCTCCCCAGTCCGGGCCCCAGGAATTCTGCACATAAAAACCTTCCTCGTTGTAGCCGACGATGGCAAAGGCGTGTCCGCCTTCCTCCTGTTTTCGATACGGAATGTGGCCATCGGCCGTTGGCGACATCCAGCCGGAATGGACCTGGGCCGACGCGTAGACGGCGCCGACCTCGTTCAAGGCCGCGTGCATGTCCACGATGTTCTTGCGGATGCGGTAATAGGCGCCGAGGGTATGTGAACGCGCGTCCTTGGCGCGCGCCATGGTCAGATCCCCCACTCTGGTTGCGTCAAAGGGCCACAGTTGTTCGCTGCACACCCCCATGTGATACCAGCCCTTGATCGCGCCACGGCAACTCGAGCCTTCATATTTCTCCCCGCGCCACTCGTCATGACGTCGCGCCATTTCGTAGAGCATGCGCGGGCTGACCCTGACATCCCGCCCCTGGCGCTGGTGCAACAGATTGACTACCGCCGCGAGGCCAAAACCGGTGCAGGCGCCTTCGGTTCCCTGATCCAGTACGGTGTGGTCAACCGGTGGCGCTAATGCATGCTTAAGTGGCGCGAGCGTCGGCTGGTACCAACGATCCCGATAGTCCGGAATATCGGGTAGGGCGTCGAATTTCCGTTCGAACCGTTTGCCCCTGCTCTTTTCTTTTGCCATCAGTTCTCCCCCTTCGTTCGCCACAAACCACAGTCCTCACACTCATTAAACGCACCTGCTACCAAGCCGTACATCAGTATGCACGAACAGCTGATTTCCTCAACTGGCGGCAACGCCGCCTGGCCATAGTCGACCCGCCCGTACCAGGACGTGTAAACCAGCCTGGCTCCGCCACCGGGAGAAAGGTGAATATTTCACATCAGGCATGTGTCCTCGTGCGCAGAGGAAGGCAGATCCATTGGCGATACTTCACCTGAAGAAACCGGAAACACAAGGCTGCCAGCCAATCGCACAAAGGCCGGGCTGCCGAGCTGACAAGCCAACGATCAAGGAGACCGAAATGAGCAAGATAAGCGGCAGTTGCCTTTGTGGCGCCATTCACTACCACTCCGAGTCCGCACCAACCCGACTGACTGCAAGCGACTGCAGGCATTGTCAAAAGCATGCCGGGGTCGCTATTTCGATGTCGGTAGGCATTCTCGAGAAAACGTTGAGAGTTCGTGGCCTGATGCCATCTGTTTACGAGGACATCCGGTCGAGCGGGTCGGTTGTACTGCGGTCCTTCTGTCCGGAATGCGGGACGCCCCTCTTTACGGAGAGGGACTCCGAACCGACAATGATTTTTATCAACGCAGCGACACTGGATGACGATTCATGGATACAGCCACAGGTATTCCATAAACCGATGAGGCGTCAGCAGACAGTGCGATCAACTGCCCAGGGACAGCGTACAGCACAAGTCCTCGAGTGGCCGGAAGATGAACGGCGCCTGAAGGTTTCCTGAAGTCTAGCGCTTCAGGCCCTTGACATTGAAAGCAGGCATGGGACGTTGAAATCCTTTCAGTGAAAGCTCTCCCGCCGATTCGACTTCGACCAGCTCCTCGGTCATCGCGAGCACACGCTTCGAGATCAGGATCTGGTTCGGTTTCGCTTCGGAGCAA
>JASFUE010000173.1:0-7076 GCA_050050435.1 Burkholderiales bacterium
TAACGGCACGTATGCAATTACGCCGGAAACGGAAGATACCGCGCAACTGGTGGCGAATATTGGTGCAGCGCTTGCCGGGGGGGTGCGGCTGGTCCAGTACCGCAATAAGTCCGGCTCGCCACGGTTGCGCCACAGTCAATGTGAGGCCTTGCTCGAATGTCTGCAACCCGTAGATGCAGCCCTGATTGTCAACGACGACCCGCAATTGGCGCTCGACGTGCAGGCGCACGGCGTTCACCTCGGCAGGGAAGATGGATCCGTGGCGCAAGCCAGACGCATCCTTGGTGATGGCAAGATCATTGGTGTTTCCTGTTACAACGATCTGGAGAGAGCGCGCGACCAGGAGTACGCAGGGGCCGATTACGTAGCGTTCGGAAGTTTTTTTGTATCGGTTACCAAACCCGCTGCCGTGAGTGCGTCGCCTAAATTGCTTTCCCGCGCAAAGTCGCAACTGGGTGTGCCGATTGTCGCCATTGGAGGAATTAATACAGAAAATGCAATGCGTTTGATCGAATGTGGCGCCGATGCTATTGCCGTTCTCAGCGCGCTGTTTTCCGCCGATGACGTTACGCAGCAAGCGCGCATTTTCTCTCGCCTTTTTGTGCAACGGGATTTGCAGGCTCAAGTTTAGAGATCAGTTATGTCCAGTAGTAATCAGGAGATATTCGATCGTTCCCGGGAGATCATCCCGGGCGGAGTGAATTCACCGGTACGCGCCTTTGGATCGGTAGGGGGTACGCCACCGATCATTGCCAGAGGCTCGGGTGCCCGTATATGGGATGTCGAAGGCAAGGAATACATCGACTACGTGGGTTCGTGGGGACCGCTGATACTCGGGCATGCACACCGCCAGGTCGTCGAGGCGGTGCAAGTCGCGGCTGCCTCGGGGTTGAGTTTTGGTGCGCCAACTGCGTCGGAGCTCGAGATGGCGCAACTAATCACGAGTACGGTGCCATCTGTCGAGCAAGTGCGGCTGGTCAGTTCCGGGACGGAGGCGACGATGTCGGCAATCCGGCTTGCGCGTGGCTTTACCGGCCGCTCGAAGATTGTGAAGTTTGAAGGTTGCTATCACGGTCATGCGGACGCGTTGCTGGTCAAGGCCGGTTCCGGTGCCCTGACGTTCGGGCAGCCGAGCTCCGCTGGCGTGCCCCCAGAGGTGACTGCGCATACCCTTGTGCTCGATTACAACGACAGTGAAATGCTGACGACCGCTTTCCGCGAAAATGGCGAGGACATTGCAGCGGTCATCGTTGAGCCGGTTGCCGGCAACATGAATCTGGTCAAGGCGCAGCCAGAGTTCCTGCAAGCGATGCGTGCCTTATGTACGCAGCATGGTGCCGTGCTGATATTCGATGAGGTCATGACTGGGTTCCGGGTTGGCCTGCAAGGCGCGCAGGGGTTGTACGGCATTACCCCGGATCTGACGACATTGGGCAAGGTTATCGGCGGAGGCATGCCAGTGGGTGCTTTTGGTGGGCGCCGCGAGATCATGCAAAAGATTGCACCGCTGGGTCCGGTCTATCAGGCCGGCACGCTGTCCGGAAATCCGGTTGCGGTGGCAGCGGGGTTGGCAACGCTCAAGCTCGTCAGCGCCCCCGGGTTCTTCGAGGATCTGGCTGCTACGGCGGAAAGACTCGTTGAAGGCTTGAACCGCATTGCGCGCGAAGAAAAACAGGATTTCAGCGCACAATCCGTTGGCGGCATGTTCGGGCTGTATTTCCGCGCTGAGGCGCCGCGGACTTTCAATCAGGTCATGGAAGCTGATCGCGACGCCTTCAACCGATTCTTCCACCACATGCTCGACTCGGGTGTCGCGATTGCGCCCTCAGCGTTCGAGGCAGGATTTGTGTCCGCGGCTCACGGCCAGGATGAACTGGATCAAACGTTCGCCGCGGCCCGGCAAGCGTTCAGCCGGGAAAAAGGCTAGCGCAACCCCGACATGTACTCGACAACCGCGTTGATTTCCGCATCGTTGAGCCTGCCCGCGAGCATGCGCATCATCGCGTTCGGGTCGTTGTTGCGTTCCCCGGCGCGGAAGGCCCGCAATTGTGCCGCCGCATACTCGGGGTGCTGTCCCGCTACCCGTGGATATACCGGAGGAATGCCGGCGCCGTCGGGAGAATGGCACGAGGTGCAGGCGGCAACGCCTCTCTCAGGAATGCCGGCCCGGTACAGCTTCTGGCCCGTGGTGACCAGGTCCATATCGCTGGCCGTGCCTTGCATGGCAGTTTGGCTGGCAAAATAGGCAGATACATTGCGCATGTCTTCATCAGACAGGCTGGCAATCATTCCGGCCATGATCGCATTGGAACGGGTGCCATTCTTGTATTCAATGAGTTGTTTGTAGAGGTATGAAGCGTGCTGTCCGGCCAGATTCGGATTTGCGCTCAATGGACTGTTACCGTCCGTACCATGGCACGCAGCACATACCTGTTTGGCAATTTGCTGGCCTTTGCCGGCATCGCCGAATTTTTCTTCACCTGTTTTTTTATCGCCGTGCTCCGCGCTTATGACCGCAATGGGCAGCGCCAGCGCAATTAGTACCGCAATGAACCGCATCATCAGAGCAAACTCCCAGTTTGGTTTCGGACCCGTCTCAAGGACCTGTTCGACCCGTAATTGTAGCTGAAGCCTTTCCCATGACCTCTCTATTGCATCAGGCGGTATTCCGGAAGTCGGCAGAAAAGCTGTCACAGTTGCCGGTGGAGAGCAACGCCGAGGTGGCGTTCGCAGGCCGTTCCAATGCGGGCAAGTCAAGTGCGCTCAATGCCTTGACGGGCCGGCGCAAGCTGGCGCACGTGAGCAAGACGCCGGGGCGGACACGACTGATCAACTTCTTCGAGGTTGCCGAGGAGACGTATCTTGTCGATCTTCCCGGCTACGGGTATGCCCAGGTACCGGGAGACATGAAGCGGCATTGGGCGCGCCTGCTCACCGGCTATCTTGATCAGCGCCAGCAAATTCGCGGTCTGGTCGTGGTGATGGATGCGCGTCACCCGATGACGTCGCTCGATCGGCAACTGCTTGACTGGTTCATGGCAACGGGCAAGCCGGTGCACGTTCTGCTGACCAAGGCAGACAAGTTGTCGCGATCAAAGGCCGCTGCCGAGCTCAAGCGTGTTCAGTCGATCTTGCACAAGGAGTACCCGGGTTGCACCGCCCAGACATTTTCAAGCAGTGCGAAGCAGGGGCTCGAGGAGGCCGAGCGCATTATCAGCGGATGGCTTTCGACCGGTGGAGAAGCCGGGCAGTAGAATAAAAATCCCGGACAGCGCGTAGCTGCCCGGGTCAAGACAATGCCTTAATTCGGATAAGGCGCCCGCTCAGGGAGGAGAAGCGGGATGCGATTGTCTGAACACTAGGATCATGACAGTTGCGGAAAGTTCCGGCCGGCGCTGCGGCAGAGCGCTAAACTGAGACTTAAAGAGCTGTTATTTCAGAAGGAATTCGAATGAACGTTTATGGTAGCTTTCCCGGGCGGCGGATGCGGCGCAATCGCCGCGACGATTTTTCGCGGCGACTGGTGCGAGAGAATGTCCTCACCGTTGATGATTTGATCTACCCGGTGTTTGTCATTGACGGCGAGAACCGGCGCGAAGCTGTCGCCTCGATGCCGGGCGTCGAGCGTGTCACGCCCGATCTCCTGCTGTCGGTCGCCGAGCGCTGTGTTGCTCTCGGGGTGCCGGCGATCGCTTTATTTCCAGTTATAAATCAATCTCTTAAGACGCCTCTAGCAGAGCAGGCTTATAACGAAACCGATCTGGCTGCGCGCGCTGTCCATGAATTGAAATCGCGCTTTCCCGGGCTTGGTGTCATTACCGACGTGGCGCTGGATCCGTACACCAGCCACGGACAGGACGGGCTGATCGACACAAGCGGTTACGTACTGAATGATGAAACGGTGGAAGTCCTGGTCAAGCAGGCACTCAACCACGCACGGGCCGGCGTCGACATTGTGGCGCCGTCGGACATGATGGATGGGCGGGTCGGGGCCATACGCGCGGCATTGGACGCAAACGGGTTTGGCCGAGTCCGCGTGCTCGCTTACGCCGCCAAATATGCGTCCAGTTTCTATGGACCGTTTCGCGATGCGGTTGGCTCAGCATCAAATCTGGGCAAGAGCAGCAAGGAGACATATCAGGTCGACCCTGCCAATTCAGATGAAGCGCTTTGGGAAGTGGGCCTGGATCTGCAGGAAGGCGCGGACCTGGTCATGGTCAAACCCGGTATGCCGTATCTGGATATCGTCCGCCGCGTGAAGGCCGAATTCATGGTCCCGACCTTCGTCTACCAGGTTAGCGGCGAGTTTTCGATGCTCAAGGCGGCGTTCCAGAACGGCTGGCTCGATGAAAGACGCTGCATGCTCGAGTCGTTGGTGGCCTTCAAACGCGCCGGCGCAGACGCGGTGCTTACTTATTTTGCGCTTGACGCTGCCGAGCAACTGCGAGCAGGTCACTAGTTCGCTCAGCCGTCGCCGTTTACACCGGGTTCCCGGTGTTGCATTGCCAGTACTGATTCCAGGCCGGCGTGGCGTAATGGCCGACCGTTCGAGCTGTAGCGAAGCCGCAGCCGTCGATCGTCATAGCCAAAGACCGAGATATTGAAGTCGGCTTTGTCGGTGCTTACAAAAAACGCGGCAATGGTCGCTGGCTCGCTCCCGCGGTAGACATTACGGTGTTTCTGCTTGTAGTCGAAGCCGTGGTTGAGCATGAACAGTTCGACTTCTTTCGGACTGTCAGTGAACAGGTGCAAATCAATTCCGCTGTAGCGCCCGGCGCTGCCTTCGAGCACTGGTCCCGATAGCTGCGGATTAAAACGTTCGAGTGCACGCATCATGTCCAGTGCGCATGAGCGCAGATGGGCAATGCGCACCGCCTGCTCGTCCGCCTGATATAGCTGCTGGTAGGCATGGAGGGCGGTCTCGATTTCCTCGTTACTCGGCAGATTGCGCGTTTCCGCCGCGCCGGCCTGGCGGGCGGCCTTGCGTTTGGCAAGGGAAAAATCATCTATGCCATCTTCGGCAATCAGGCGTGCTGCCAGATGAGCAATCCGCGTGCGCAGCTGCCGACTGGCGGTGTGGTCTCGAGCCATCGGCGTCAGTACAGCTGGTTGTTGATTTCCTCGCTGGGCTTTTTCGGCTCGGTACTGAACAGAAAGCCTGAAGCCGGTTCCGGCGGGACATTCTCATGATAGAAGTATTCGATCATCCGGTTCGCGCCGGTTGAGTCGCGCAATCCGCTATCCGGATCGATCGCCACTGCTGTAACGCCTTCAGGTGCAATGGGAATTTCCTCGCGCACGCCTTTGAGCACGGAGGCCATATAGGTCATCCACATCGGCAAAGCTGCCTTGGAGCCGGTTTCGTGCTCCCCCAGAGATTGGGGAATGTCGTAGCCAACCCAGGCTACGGCAACCAGATGTCTCTGAAATCCTGCGAACCAGGCGTCCATTTGATCGTTGGTTGTGCCGGTTTTCCCGGCGAGATCGACCCGGCCAATCGACATGGCGCGTGCTCCCGTTCCACCGCGGATCACGTCTTGCATCATGTTGAACATAATGAAGGCGTTACGCGCGTCGATGGCGCGCTCGGCATTCTCTCCGGCAACCAGCGGTGCGGCCGTTCCAAGAACGTTGCCCTGCCGGTCTTCGATCCTCTCGATGAAGTATGGCGAGACGCGGTAGCCGCCGTTTGCAAAAACTGCGTAGCCGGTTGCCAGCTCCAGCGGCGTGACCGAACCTGCGCCCAGGGCCATGGTCAGGTAAGCCGGGTGGCGGCGCCGGTCGAAGCCGAATCGTGTCAGGTAGGTCTGCGCGTAACGCGGCGTGATGGCCTGCAAGATTCGGATTGATACCAGGTTTTTTGATTTCGTCAGGGCTGTACGCATGCGAACCGGACCCGAAAAGCTGCCATCAAAATTCTTCGGCTCCCACGGTATTGCACCTGTTTCGCTGGCGTCGATCGTAATCGGGGCGTCGTTGATGATGGTGGCCGGAGTAAACCCTTTTTCCAGCGCGGCCGAATAAATAAAAGGCTTGAAGCTTGAACCGGGTTGCCGCCTTGCCTGGGTTACGTGATTGAATTTATTGCGATCGAAATCGAATCCGCCGACCAGCGACCGGATTGCGCCGGTATCGGCGTCGAGCGATACAAACGCACCCTCAACCTGGGGTAGCTGGACAATGCTCCAGCCATTTTTCCGGTCGTCCCTGACGCGGATCAGCGCCCCGCGCTTGAGGCGGGTTTTCGGCGGGGCAGCCTTGCCGATCATTGGCTCGGCGAATGCCAGCCCGGTGCCCACAATCGTGACCTGTTCGCCACCCTTGCGATAGGCTTTCAGGGACTTCTGCGAGGCGTCGAGAACGATGGCCGGATAAATGCCGTCACTGTCCGCTTCCTCCTGCAGCGCATCCTCGAGTTGCTCATCAGAGACGTCTTTGGGCAGATCGAAATAGCCTTCGGCGCCCCGGTAGCCGGCCCGCTGGTCGTAATCGAGCATTCCCTGACGCAGGGCGGCATACGCCGCGTCCTGATGCTTTTTGGAAAGCGTCGTATAGACCCGGAAACCGCGTGTATACGAATCTTCTTTATAGGCATCGTAAATTGCCTGCCGCACCATCTCCGAGAAGTAATCGGCATGAGTGGCGTAACTCGTGCTCTGGACAGCCACCGTTATCTGTTCTTCTTCCGCGCCCTTGAATTGCTCGGCATCGATCTGTCCAAGTTCGAGCATGCGGCGCAGTACATAGTGCTGGCGTTGCTTGGCTCGCGTCATGTTGGCGACCGGGTTGTACCGGGAAGGTGCCTTTGGCAGGCCCGCCAGCATGGCGATCTCTGCCAGATTGGCATCGCCAAGTGTTTTCCCGAAGTACACCTGTGCTGCTGCTCCGAATCCATACGCCCGCTGCCCGAGATAGATCTGATTGATGTAGATCTCGAGAATCTGGGCCTTGGTCAGGTTTCGCTCGATCTTGAACGCGAGCAAGGCTTCATTGAATTTGCGCGTCAGGGTCTTCTCGGAGGTCAGGAAAAAGTTGCGTGCAACCTGCATCGTGATGGTGCTGGCGCCCTGTCGGGC
>JASFUE010000174.1:0-7036 GCA_050050435.1 Burkholderiales bacterium
TCCGCGGTCCGCTTGTGCGGCTGAGCATCGACGGCAAGGACAAGTTCGGTAGCCCGCGACCGCACCCGGCCTATGGCGACCAATTGCAGAACCGGGGCGTCGAAGGTCGGGTTCCACCGGAAGGCCGGGTACTCGTCACCTATACACCACATGAGATCCGGTTTGGCGACGGCGACGTGGTCACACTGCGCGAACCACACATACAGTTCGCCGACCTGCAATTTGGCGACATCGGCGAAGATACGATGACTTCGCTGCGGGTTGCGCCGCAACTGGTTGGCTTGGGCCTGCTCGAAGCGGTGCCCGAGAAGACGATTCTGGCCATTGCCCAGGCTCAGGCCGCGCACGGCGTGAGTGGCCGGCCGAATTACGTATGGGACGTCGAAAACGAGCGCCAGGCCATGGGCCGCTTCGGATGGAAAGCCAATCAGCCAAGCGTGCGCCAACAGGTTGCGGCCGCGTTCATCGGTGACATCGGAGCGACGACTTACCTCTTTCAACTGGAAAATTGCCCCTCCGTGCAGAAGCAGTGCCTGGATATGCCATCCGCCGCGCTGTGCGGAGGACAAGGCGGCTGCAGAGGTAATACCTTCCGACCCGAAGTCAATCCGAGCCGGTTAACCAATATTTCCCTGTACTTGCGCGCACTGGCTGTTCCGGCGCGCAGAAACCCGAACGACCCCGCTGTCAAACGGGGCGAACAATTGTTCGCCGAGGCACAGTGCAGCAGTTGTCACGTTCCGGAACTGAAAACGGAAACCGGGGATAAACTGCCGCACGACATCAAGGCAGCACGGGGGGTGACAATTCACCCGTACACAGACCTGTTGTTGCATGACATGGGGCCTGCTCTCGCCGATGGCCGGCCGGACTTCGAAGCCAATGGCAGTGAATGGCGCACACCGCCATTGTGGGGAATCGGGTTGCTGGTAACCGTGAACGGCCACAGCGAGCTGTTGCACGACGGACGCGCGCGCAATGTTACCGAAGCCATACTCTGGCATGGTGGCGAAGCGCGCGCGGCACAGGAACATTTTCGCAATCTGCCGGCACCGGATCGGGCGGCGCTGGTGCAGTTCGTCAAATCGCTATAAGCCCGGATCAGCCCGTCCTGCGACCAGCGCATCAGTCCCGGGAGGAAGGCGCCCCGGATTCATCCTGCACGCGACTGAACCCCAACTCTGTCAGTTGTCCGTCTCGCGCAAGGCCCGGCGGATAATCTTGCCGGTTGCCGTCTGGGGCAACGCATCGGTGTAGCTCACCTCACGCGGATATTCGTGCGCCGACAATCGGGTGCGCACATGTTGTTGCAGTTCACGAGTCAATTGCTCGCTGGCGTCAAATCCCTCGCGCAAGACGACAAAGGCCTTGACGATTTCCGTTCGCTGCGCATCCGGTTTGCCAACAACAGCGGCCATGCGCACGGCAGGGTGCGACAACAGACAATCCTCGACTGGACCGGGACCAATCCGGTAGCCGGCACTGGTAATGACATCATCGTCGCGTCCAACAAAGGTGATGAATCCCTGCTCATCCATCGCCCCCATATCGCCGGTGACCAGCCAGTCACCGACAAACTTGGCACGGGTCGCGTCCGGATTGTTCCAGTACCCGAGAAACATCACCGGATCGGGCGACTGCACTGCGATGCTCCCTTGCTCACCCGGTTGTACCGGGTTGCCGCTGGCATCGATGATGGCAACGCGATGTCCCGGGGCGGCTTTGCCAATCGCACCCGGTTTGGTGTCAAACAGCGCGGAACAGGACGAGACGGTCATGTTGCATTCGGTCTGGCCATAGAACTCATTGATGGTCACACCGAGGTGTTCACGCGACCATTGCAATAACTCGACGCCGAGCGATTCACCGCCGCTGGCCAAGGAGCGCAGGTTCAGCTTCCATCGTCGTGACGGTTCCTGCACTGTGCGCAGCAGTTTCAACGCGGTCGGCGGCAGAAAGACGTTGCGCACCGCATGTCTGGACATGAAATCGAAGGCCGCCTCGGCATCGAATTTTTCGAATCGCCGTGCCACCACCCCGATACCCAACTGCCAGGCAGCGAACAATACGTCCATCAACCCGCCAATCCAGGCCCAGTCCGCCGGCGTCCAGATCAGGTCGCCCGGAGCCCCGAGAAGATCATGTGACATTTCGACACCGGGCATGTGACCGAGCAGCGTACGATGCGGCAACAGCGCCCCTTTCGGGCTACCAGTGGTACCGGAGGTGTAAATGATAAGGGCCGGATCGTTCGCCTCAGTGGGTGCAATATCGCAAGCGTCCGAAGCGTGCTGCAACATCGTGTGAAAATCCTCGGATCCGGCAGTTGCGTTGTCAACGCTGAATACCGTCTCCAGTTGCGGCAATTGCGTCCGGATCTGTGCGATCTTTGCCGCACCGGCTGCATCGGTGATGACCACCCTGGCAGCCGAATCGGCCAGCCGGTAACGCAGTGCATCGAAGCCGAACAGAGTGAACAGCGGAACGGCGATCGCTGCCAGCTTGTACGCAGCGATGTGCGCAATTGCGGTTTCGGGTTGCTGCGGCAGCAAGATAGCGACACGATCACCACGGCGCACGCCGCGCGCTGTCAAGAGATTGGCGCATCGGTTCGACAGCGCTCGCAGTTCATCGAAACTGTGACGTCGGATGCTTCCATCATTTTTTTCGTAGATCAGCGCTGGTCTGGCGCTGCCATCGGCCCACTTGTCGCAAACGTCGGTCGCAATATTGTATTTGCCTGGAATATTCCAGACGAACTCGTTATACAAGGCGTCGTAAGAGTGCCGGCTGGTTAACACGCAACTTTTCTCCGGTTTCGCTGTGTGACAACAGTTTGCCCTAATCGCGTTCCATGATTCAAATGAGCCGGCGTTACATGATTACCCGCTACTGCCGGCTTTGTATTAAATTCTGGTTGATATGGCCAAACGAAGAAAGAAAAGATCGCGGGATTATGTAAGACCGGACCATTGGTCCGTGCGACTAAAGCGCGCGCTTAAGGTTGGCTGGTTGTTGCTGTGCGTGGCGGCACTGCTCGTCTGGTGGCTGGGCTGGGGATTTGTCGATGGCGCCGGTCAACGCATCGAACATCGTCAATTGCTTGACGCGATCATGGGTGTGCTCGCATTCCCCGCCGGCCTGTTCTGGGTATGGCTGGCGCCCAATCTGGAGTCACTGGCCGCGAGCGCGGCTATTGCGGCAGGCGTGCCCGCCGCTTTCTGGCAAACCTACGGCCCGGAACTACTCGCCTGGCTCGGTGCGACCCTGCTCGGCTACATACAGTGGTTCTGGTTGTTGCCGCATGTCTTTACGCTGCGCGCGGACGGCTAGCCCGATTCGCGCCGGATCGGGTGAGATCCGGCAAAGCTGCAACGGAACCACTTCAGGGTTCCGGCATCCAAGCAGGTGGAGCAAACCCTGCCCGGCTGGTCAGAGTCGATTCTGAAACCTCAACGTGGTATTTTTGTACGTGTGAAGTGATTGAAGCATCTTTTGATGCAGATCAGACTTGATGAGTCTGCTGGGCAACAGCCTTAGGGCACTGTGAGGTATCGATGAGCCTGAAAATCCGCGATCAGGACCTGTCTTCCGCTGAAGTTTCCTTTTTGAAATGGCAGTACGGGTTCGAGGAAAACGACGATCCGTTTGAGATTTCACTGTGGCAAACGATCATGCGCGCCTGGGAATCAGACAATGCGCCGTCGATGTCACGCGCAAAACGGACGGAGCGTTTGTCCCGTCTTGGCTCCGATGGCGCCTACCCGGAGCATGTTTCACTGTATATCAAGTTCAAGTCCGACCAGAGCGATCGTTTCTGGCGGGAGCTGATCACGCGGGCCGGGCTCGCCGACCGGCGCCAGCGGAAGTCCGCGCCAGCCGTCGAACGCCGGCGTCGCGCCAGCGCCGCAGCCTGAAAAGCATCTCCGGCAGGCCCCGGAACCCGACAACGATAAAGAAAAAAGCCCGGGCAAAGCCGGGCTTTTTCATACTCAACCGGCCAGCTGCCGGTTGCGGCCACTCTCTCAGTCGAGCGGCTTGATGTTGGTCGCCTGGTCGCCTTTCGGACCCGTCGTCACATCAAAGGAAACTTTCTGGTTCTCCTTGAGCGTCTTGAATCCACCACCCTGGATCGCCGAAAAATGGGCAAACAGATCCTTGCCACCCTCGTCAGGCGTGATGAAACCAAAACCTTTTGAATCGTTGAACCACTTAACTGTACCGGTACTCATGTATATCTCTTCCTAAACAAAAAAATAAAAAGGGCTTGCACCCGAAATGCCAGAACTTCAAGGAGAGATCAGACAACCGGACAAGTGCCGCTGCCGCGGCCAGACTAGGCTAACGATTTCTCGGCTTGAGAATCTTGCAAACTGCCTTATACCCGCCTTTGATGGCCTAGTCAAAACAAATATTTAGGATAGCGTAAGCCGCTCTCCTGTCGGTGGCTCCAGGCCGCTACCGTGGACGATTTTTCAATGTCCGTCGGGATGCTGCGCGCATCGGTCAGGTTATTCATGACAGCGCCTTGCCCTGCTGACCCCACTTGCCAACGGTTCGGGCAACGCGCAGGCCGAGTTCGCGTGAAGTCGTCCACTTCCCGCCAAAAATGGTCAATATCCGGCCATGACATTCGATTACAGACTCTCGCGTGACCGCGCCGGCGTCTTGCTGTTTCGACGCAACCAGCGGACGCAGGCCGGCGAATGTCGCGCCTACGTCGGACGCAGCCAGATGACCTTCGAAATACGCGTTATAGACACGCAACAGATAGGCGAGTTCTTCGTCACTGCAGCTAACGGGCTCATCAATACGCTGGCGGACCTCGGTTGTCCCGATCAGGGTTCGACCTTGATAAGGAAGAACGAAGCAGGGACGCCCGTCGTCGGGCGATTCCACCAGGAAGCCGCAATCGGTGTGGCGCCCGACCAACAGGTGGCTGCCCCGGATCAGATCCAGACTGTGTTGCGAGCGGATTCCGCTGCGTTTTAACAATTGCTCGGACCACGGCCCACAAGCATTGATGACACCGTCGAACTTCTCCTGCCCTTGCGAGGTCACAACCAGGCCATCGGTGCCAATACGTTCAACACTTGTTCGGCAGTGCAATATCGCCCCCATCGCGACAACCTGGCCCAGCGCCCACATGCCCAGCGCATGGTCATTCATCTGCCCGTCACGGAACAGATAGGCGCCACGCAAGCCCTTTGCCCTGAGTTGCGGCACTCGTTTCGACAACTCAGCACGATCGAACCAATGATGGCCGCCGAGACGAAAGCGCCCCGCCAGAAGTTGGTAAGCAAGGAGCCCGGTCTTCAGCGTGAGTCGACAGCGCGAAGAATTGCGGTAGACCGGGATGGCAATTTCGATCGTGCGGGTATGTTCGGGGCAGTGTGCGAGCCACCAGCGACGGGCACGCAACCCCTCACGAACGAGGCCAAAGTCGCCATGTTCAAGATAGCGCAGCCCGCCGTGAAGCAGTTTGGTCGATGCACTGCTGGTGGCACCAACGGGTTCGGCCTGCTCGAACATAACGATCTGGTGTCCTTGTTCGAGAAGCACCCATGCGCTCATGATGCCGTTTATACCCGCTCCGGCAATTGCCAGCTTCAACCCGTTCTCCCTCTCTTTTACATCCCACGGCAACCAGCCGGTATGCTCCGGCATCATGCAAACGTGAACATCGGACCGGTCAATCAAACGCGAAGACGCAAACCGGGGCTGCCCCGGTGCAACACTGGTTCGCCGGAAATTCCACAATGCAAAATGCGTTACCGCACTCTAAAAGCCTGGCGGTTGTGCGCGTATCATGTGGCTGACATGACACCGCAGCGATATTGCAATTCTAAGGAACCTTCATGACCAGCCCACTAGAAATTGATGCAATCGAGTACCACGAGTTTCCGGTCGCCGGAAAAATTTCGGTCGTGCCCACCAAGGGACTTACCAACCAACGTGACCTCGCGCTCGCCTATTCACCAGGGGTCGCTTACGCGTGCAAGGCGATCGAGGCCGATCCATCCCGCGCAGCGCGACTGACATCGCGAGCCAACCTCGTTGGCGTCGTCACCAATGGCACCGCGGTACTGGGCCTGGGCAACATCGGTCCACTGGCCGGGAAGCCGGTGATGGAAGGCAAAGGCTGCCTGTTCAAGAAATTCGCCGGAATTGACGTCTTCGATATCGAGCTCGCGGAAACCGATCCGGAGAAACTGGTCGAAATCATCGCCGCGCTCGAACCAACCCTCGGCGGCATCAATCTGGAAGATATCAAGGCGCCGGAGTGCTTCTACATCGAAAAGAAGCTGCGCGAGCGCATGAATATTCCCGTGTTTCACGATGACCAGCACGGCACAGCCATCATTGTCGGCGCTGCAGTCATCAACGGGCTAAAAGTAGTCGGCAAGGACATCGACAAGGTGCGTCTGGTCTGCTCTGGTGCCGGCGCGTCCGCGATCGCCTGCCTCGATCAGCTGGTCTCGCTCGGCATAAAGCCCGACAACATCATCGTTTGCGACTCCAAAGGCGTCATCCATAAAGGTCGCGAAGCGAACATGGAACCGAACAAGGCACGCTATGCACGCAAGACGGACATGCGCAAGATTGCCGATGCACTGCCGGGTGCCGATATTTTCCTCGGCCTGTCCGGTCCCGGCGCCATCACGCAGGAGTGGGTCAAGACCATGGCGGACAAACCGCTGGTACTGGCGCTGGCCAACCCTACCCCGGAAATTCTGCCCGAGGAAGTCAAGGCGGTACGACCAGACGCGATTATCGCCACCGGCCGTTCGGATTATCCGAACCAGGTGAACAATGTGCTGTGCTTCCCGTTTATTTTCCGCGGTGCACTGGATGTGGGTGCGACGGGCATCACGGACGAAATGAAGGTGGCCTGCGTTCACGCAATCGCCGGTCTGGCCCAGGCCGAGCAATCGGTTATTGTTGCCTCCGCCTACGAGGGCCAGGAACTGATCTTTGGCCCCGACTACATCATCCCCACGCCGTTCGATCCGCGCCTGATCACGCGTATCGCCCC
>JASFUE010000175.1:0-7008 GCA_050050435.1 Burkholderiales bacterium
AATCGAGCGCGGTTCGACCAGTTCGATTGCGGTACGCAATGCCAGCGTCTTGAGGATACGCCGACCGACTTCTTCCCTGAATTTCTGCGCGCGCGCGGCATCGGCGTACGCTTCCGGGCTGGGTTCAACGCGCAGCAGCAGTTCGTCCATGGCGCCGTCACGGGTGATGTGGATGCGGTGTTCTCCTCCGTAATCGGGAATTTTGTTGAGTACCGAATCGATTTCGCTCGGATAGACGTTTTCGCCCCGGATGGTAAACATGTCATCGATGCGCCCGAAGATGCCCAGCGGCAAGCGCGGATAAGTGCGACCGCACGGGTTCGGTCCGTCTTCCCAGACCGTCAGGTCGCCCGATACCAGTCGGATCATCGGTTGCGAGGTGCGCTCCAGGTGGGTGTAGACCGGTGTGCCACGCGAGCCGTAAGGCACGCGGCAGAATGTTTTGGGGTCACACACTTCGGTATAGACCATGTCCTGCCACAACAGCATGCCGGGTGAACTCTCCAGCGTGCCGGCGGCGTTCATCCACGGTGTCATCTCGGCCATCGATCCGGCGTCGAAGACTTTTGCATTAAATGCCTTTTCCAGTTTTTCGACCACCGACGGAATCGATGCGCCGGGTTCGCCCGAAAAGATCAGCTGTTTCAATCCGAAATCGCGCGAATCCAGACCTTCCTTGATGGCCGTTTCGGCCAGATGCAACGCATAGGTCGGCGTGCCATAGAACGCCGTCGGCCTGATTTGCGCCATCCAACTCACGGCGCGTGCGCTCATGCCGGTGGCGCCGGCGCCAAACGGGAACGAGGTTGCACCGAGTCGCTCTGTGCCGGCCAGCGCGCCCCAGCTACCGAGATACAGGCTGAAGATGGCGGCAAGAAAAACGGTATCACCGGGACGAACACCCATGCCCCACATCACTCGCGCCTGGGCGTTGGAAATGGCATCCCAGTCATTGCGCCCGATAGCGAATGCAGTCGGCCGTCCGGTGGTACCGGAAGTGCCATGAACGTGATACACGTCTTCGCGCGGAATGCACAGATAGTCGCCGAAGGGTTCTGTTTGCGCTTGCGAAGCACGCAGGTCGCGCTTGGTAATGACCGGTACTTTTTCCTCGAAATCCTCGAGGGAGCGCAGTTGGTCAGGGTGAAATCCGGCCTCGTCCCATTTGTGTTTGTAAAACGGCGAATGCGCGTAGGCGTAAGTACATACTTCCTGCAAGCGCTTGACAATTGCGGCATCACGATCGGCCGCCGGCATGGTTTCGCGGACTGGAAACCAATAACGGCTGCCCGGATCGGGCCGATAGCTGTTGTCGTATCGCGGCGGAAACGACCAGTCTTCCATTTCCATTCCGGGCTCCTTTGTCAGCGGGGGCCGCGTTCGGCGACGAGGCGTTCCAGGGTCTCGACGATCTGTTTTGGCGGCGTATCCTGCAGCAGCAGTTCTTTCACGCCCATGTCCTTGAGCGGTTTGACGTCCTCGTCCGGGACCACGCCACCGACGACAACGATGGTGTCTTCGGCGCCCTGGTCTTTCAGCAGCTTCATGATCTTCGGGCAAATTGTCATGTGCGCGCCGGACAGCAGGCTGATGCCAAGTACGTCGACGTCTTCCTGGATGGCTGAGTGCACCACTTCGTCCGGCGAGCGGTGAAGACCGGTGTAGATGACGTCCATGCCGGCATCGCGCAGGGTGCGCGCGACAACCTTGACCCCGCGATCGTGGCCATCCAGCCCGACTTTGGCGAGCAGTACGCGGATAGGTGAGCTCATGCTCTGCTCCTCTGATAGTTTTAGTTGTTCTATAGGTAAGGTGGTGCTTACTTCAACTTACCGGCAATTTTATTCACAGCAACGGCACGCGCGCGCGCCTGGCGCTCGAAACGTGCGCGGCGGGAATTGTGACGTGAATCAGGGCTTGCTGGAAACCTTGGCCGGGCTGGTCAGCCGGGATCAGGATTTGTATACAGAATACAAAAGTTGGCTTACACCATCAAGCCGGGATTGCG
The DNA here is from genome assembly GCA_050050435.1 of Burkholderiales bacterium. Lineage (GTDB taxonomy): Bacteria > Pseudomonadota > Gammaproteobacteria > Burkholderiales > Eutrophovitaceae > SG8-40. The sequence goes on from JASFUE010000175.1 coordinate 2,009, forward strand.
CACTCGGCTGCGGTGACCGGTAGCTGCGCTCCGGCATCAGTGAGGCGAGCGTGCAAGTGCGACGCGATGTTGGCGAGTCACGTATTCATATAGCTCGTCGGGATTCGGCAACTTCGACTCCGGTAGCACATATGCGAAGATGGTATCGAGAAAGATCAGGATCATTCCTTCGGCGCGTACGATTTTCTTGACGAGCTTCCACGAATGCAACCCGTGGTAGCCGCGCCCACTGCTCACGATGCCCTCTTCTGTGAACGAAAGTTTGTGACGACCGCAGAAAACGCCGCCTACAGCAGGCTCAAAGGCTTTGCGAGCATCCTTGAGCTGAAAGAGCAATGCGCCGAAGAGCGAAATGAACACGAGCGAAACGTATACCGCCGTTGGCCAGTCGAAACGCTCGATGAAGTTGAGGGCGAGCAGAAAGACAATGGTCAGAATCCAGAGGAGAATGTTCATCCACCGCTTGCTCGACACATTCCCTGATTCTGCCGCTAGCGTCTTCTCGACGAAGGTCTGATATTTGGTCCAATCGGACTGGTCCAGATCGATCTCTATTTGCATGAGCGCAACTCCATAGTCGTTTGAGCAAGCGCAAGGATCGGGCCATTTCGCGGGAGTATTCTTGAAGGCGTCCGCAGATTCGAAATGATGTTCATTTCCCGGATCTTCAGCGGGGTCTTTCAAAACACGTTACTGGACAGATGCAGACAACACCCGAACAGGAAGCCGCCATCGAGCGCATGGTGCGGCTGTTCTACGAGCGCTCACTTGCTGACGAGGTACTCGGCCCGATCTTTCGTGAGGCAATCCATGACTGGGAACCGCATATCAGGACCGTAGCCGATTTCTGGTCGGGCGTGGTTCACGGCACCGGGCGCTACAAAGGCAACGTCTACACGGCACACATGAAACTGAAATTCGCGCCCGAGGCGTTCGATCACTGGCTGGTGGCATTCGAATCGGCCGCGCAGGACACACTCGCGCCAGCGGATGCGGCAATAGCTATCCGCGTCGCCCGGCATATGTCGAACAGTTTCAAGGTGGGGATGTTCCCGTTCACCGACGCCGAAGGTCGGCCCTCGAGAGTGCCATCGTGACTGCGACGGCGCGCGGTTTGCGTGGTCCAGTCCAGCCACTCACGCGGATGTGCGAATCAGGTCTGCGGCTTTCTCCGCAATCATTACGGTCGGCGCGTTGGTATTGCCGGTGGGAACGATCGGCATCACCGAAGCGTCGACCACGCGCAGTCCTTCCACACCCATGACGCGGAGCTCTGAATCAACCACGGCACTGGCGTCCGATCCCATTCGGCAAGTGCCCACCGCGTGATACCCGGTAGTGCCGGTCAGGCGCAGGGCGTCGACAATCTCTTCGTCACTGCTTGCCTCTGGCCCCGGATACGTTTCACCGACCATGCGTTGTGCGAGAGCGGGCGATGCGAAAATCCTGCGCACCAGCCGCACACCGGCAACAAGGGCGCGTACGTCGTTGGGTGCGGTGAGGTAGTTCGGTTCGATGCGTGGCGGCACAGCCGGATCGGCCGAGCGCAAACTCAGGGTTCCGCGGCTCTCGGGTTGGGCAAGGCAAACCACTGCGGTAATGCCGGGTAGTGCTTCGAGTTCACCAAAACGTTCGCGATTGTAGCTCGCGGGTGTAAACAGCAATTGCAGGTCCGGGCGCGTCAGGTCCGGGCGGCTGCGCGTGAAAACCGATGATGCTGTCACGCCGTAGGTGAGCGCGCCGTCGCCCAGCAGAACGTAGCGCAATACCTCGCGCACGAGGCGCCATCCGCGAGCCAGCTCATTGATGGATACTTCGTCCCTGACGCGGGCCGAGATGCCACCGTAATAGTGATCGATCAGGTTCTTGCCCACTCCCGGAGAGTCGTGAACTACGGGAATGTCGAGCGCTTGCAGCTCGGTCGCCGGCCCGACACCCGAGACCATCAGCAGGTGAGGCGAGTTGATCGCGCCGCCGCACAGGATGACCTCGCGGCGTGCCCGCACGGTCGCTTTCTGCCCTGACTTTCGAAAGCTCACGCCAACACAGCGTTTTCCTTCGAACACGAGTTGCGTGACAACAGCATTGGTTTTTACCTCGAGATTTCGTCGTGATCGAGCCGGACGCAACAATGCAAATGCGGTCGAACCGCGAAAACGGCCGAGCCGCGTCATTTGCGAGTAGGCTACGCCTTCCTGCTGTGCGCCGTTGTAATCGTCCGTGAATGGCACTCCCGCCTGTTGCGCGGCCTGCACGAAACGATGAGTGAGACCGAGGTGCGCTTTGTAGTCCACTACAGGCAGCGGACCGTTCCTGCCCCGGTAGTGCGGATCGCCCCGCTCGTATCGCTCGGTTTTCTTGAAGTAGGGAAGCACCTCGGCGTAAGACCAACCCGCGCAACCCATGTCGTCGGACCAGGAATCGTAATCGCCCGGATTGCCGCGCACATAGAGCATGCCATTGATGGAGCCGCTGCCGCCAATGACGCGTCCGCGTGGCCAATGAATCCTACGGTTCGCAGTGTCGGGATGGGGCTCGGTAAAGTAATTCCAACTCAGAGTCGGATTTCGATGCAGCGAGCGCACGCCGGCCGGAATATGGATCATCGGGTGCCAGGTTTCCGGGCCTGCTTCGAGCAACAGTACATTGGCACGCGTTTCAGAGAGCCGGGCGGCTAATAATGATCCGGCGGAGCCGGCGCCAACGATGATGTAGTCGGGTTCCATGCGCGGTAAGGACAGGGTGTTGGAAAACTACTGCGCGGCCTTGATTCGGGCTTGCGGCTGATTCTGATCGATACGTCGCTCGGAATGCTCATGCATTTCTTATTTACACTCCGGGTCCTGCGCACAGGTTCTAATCACAACGGCGCGCACCCGACTGAAGCCCGCTCGCGACGTTTTCCAACACGTTGCTACTCATGAAAGCCGAAGGCGGGATGGCTCGATTTGTTGTGGAGATGGTAGCACGCGTGAAATCGGCTCCTGTTACCGGTGCCTGAACTCGTCGCTACATCGCGTACTTTTTCAGTGCAGCCTGGTCCCAGTCCAGCCCGTTACCCGGCGCGTCCGGCACGTTGGCGACGCCGTTTGTCACGCCCAGCGGTTCGCTCAGGAATGGCGCGGCCCAGTCGCTCCACTCCAGCCAGTCGGCAGTTTCGCTCACGCGCAGCAACTGTGCCGAGACGGGCGCATAGAGGTGACTGGAAAGGGGCAGCCCGGCGGCGCCGGCGATGGCCGCAGAGCGCATCCACCCGGTGACACCGCCAATGCGCATCAAGTCGGGCATGTACAAGTCGGCAGCCCGCGCCATCACCGCCTTGTGAAATTCTCGCGGGCCGTAGATGTTCTCACCGATTTGTAGCGGCGTTCTGATTTCACGCGCAATCTGTGCGCAGCCTTCGTAATCATCATAGACAATCGGTTCTTCGAACCAGTACAACCCCTGGTCATCGAGCCCGTGCATGCGTTGCAGTGCTTCCCCCAATGTCAGCCCCTGGTTGAAATCGCTCATCAGAATGATGTCATCGCCGACGGAATCGCGCACGATGCGAATCGCTTCGATGTCCTCTTTCAGGGTAGGCCGGCCGAGCCGCATCTTGATCGCCTTGAAGTTGCCTTCCGCGACCAGTGACTTCGCTTCAGCGGCGATCTGGTCTTTCGGAATCAGCCAGAGGCCGTTGGTGTTGTAGGCGCGGATCGGGCCGGGGCTTCCGCCCAGTTGTGTGGCAAGCGACACGCCGGAAGCGCGTGCCAGCGCGTCCCAGATCGCCATGTCGAGTCCAGAGAGCGCGATCAACGTCATGCCGGCGCGGCCATTGAGGTGCAGCGTCTTCATTGCTTCGCCGAAGACGTCGAGCGGTGCAATCGGTTTGCCCTGGAATTGCTCGGCGATGTTTTCGATGACACCTGTAATGGGCTTGACCGCCTTGTGCACGTAGGGCTCGAGGTAGCTGCGCCCGACCACACCTTCGCGCGTCTGCACGTCGATCAGTATGAACGGCCAGTTCGGATAGCCGCCTACCTTGGACACGATGGGCCGGCGTAGCGGCACCGACAGCGCATGGATTTGAACGCTTTCCAGCGTGAGCGCAGGACTTTGCCCAGCGTTCATGATCAACCTCCCCCTTCAAGCTTGTTTTTGTGGACCGCTATGTTTCAGCAGAGCCCTTACATGCTTCTGCGATACTGCCCGCCGACTTCGAACAGCGCGTTGGTGATCTGGCCGAGCGAGCACACGCGAACCGCGTCCATCAGCACCGCGAACACGTTGCCATTGTCGATTACGGCCTGCTGGAGCCGCTCGAGCATCGGACCCGATTCATCCTTGTGACGCTCATGAAATTCAGCCAGGCGCTTCAGTTGCGATTGCTTTTCGGCTTCGGAGGAGCGAATCAACTCGATGGTTTCCGGTGCGCCTTCCCCATGCGGATTGCGGAAGGTGTTGACGCCAATGATCGGATACGAGCCATCGTGTTTCTTGTGCTCGTAGTAGAGCGACTCTTCCTGGATCTTGCCGCGCTGGTAACCGAGTTCCATCGCGCCAAGGACACCGCCACGCTCCGAAATCGCTTCGAATTCCTTGAGCACTGCTTCCTCGACCAGGTCGGTCAGTTCGTCGATGATGAAACTGCCCTGGTTCGGGTTCTCGTTCTTCGCCAGGCCCCATTCACGGTTGATGATGAGCTGGATTGCCATGGCGCGCCGCACGCTTTCCTCGGTTGGCGTGGTGATTGCCTCGTCGTATGCGTTGGTGTGCAGCGAATTGGCATTGTCGTAGGTGGCGATCAATGCCTGCAGCGTGGTGCGGATATCGTTGAAGTCTATTTCCTGCGCGTGCAGCGAGCGTCCTGAAGTCTGGCAGTGGTACTTGAGTTTCTGCGAGCGCTCGTTGGCGCCGTAGCGGTTCTTCATTGCCACCGCCCAGATACGCCGGGCAACGCGGCCAATCACCGTGTATTCCGGGTCCATGCCATTGCTGAAGAAGAAGCTCAGGTTCGG
>JASFUE010000176.1:0-6984 GCA_050050435.1 Burkholderiales bacterium
CGGCCGTACCGGCACCGTGCGCGAGCTGAACATGCGCTCGACCACACTCGAAACATTCGATGGCAAAGACATTGTTGTTCCCAATGAAAAATTTATTGTTGCGCCCTTCACTAACTGGACTCACAAGGACAAGAGGCAGCGTTACCGAGTCGACTTCTCTGTTGCCTATCACACCGATATCCGCAAACTGATCGACGTCATCAAGAAGGTCGTAGCCAAACATCCCCAGGTGATCAGCGGCGAAGATATCCCGATCGAGGAACGCCCCGATTGCGAGATAGACAGTTTCGGCGATTCCGGGGTCAATATGTTTGTCGAGTTCTGGATGGAGGGTATCGACGACGGCAAGAACCGGGTCGGCGGTGATTTGCTGCTGAGTATCTTCGAGGCCATGCGCGAGCACGGCTACGAAATTCCGTTCCCGCAGCGCGAAGTACGTGTGCTGAACGAAGGCTTTTCAGTGAGCCGGGTGCAATAACCGCTCTTCTTCCCGCCGCACATGTTGCAGGCGGCGCAGCACTATCGCGATCTGAGGAAAGAAAACCGGACCAGCGTCGGCTTGCCCCCTCCACCCCGTGGAGTCACAATCGCTCGTCAAGCGGCGTCCGAACAAACCGAGCATGGCTTTTCTGCTCCGACTGCATCGATTCGTGACGGGCATACCGCTTCGCATTCCCTGCGTTGAGCTTATCCAACCGGTCCGTTGTGGTCCCAGCCCAACCAGGCACAAACTGCCCCTCCCATCACGAGTTCCTTGTCCCGCCCCCTTAGCCAAGGCAGTTCCTCAGTAAACATCGTCACGCACTCCCGCCAGGAACAGGGCATTTTGGTGATATCCGTGCCCCAGAACATGCGATGCGGACCGAAGTCGTCGAATATCTGTTGCAAGTAGTCATGCATCATCGGAAACGGATAGGCTTCGCTCGAATAGCCCGGCGCACCGGTCGCCTTGACCGCGACATTCGGATACTTCGACAGTTTGAGCAGCTCGGGCATGTGGCTCATCGCCGCTGCATCTTTCAGCGTTGTGTTGCCGCCCCTGCCGCCCAGGTGGTCTATGGTGATCCGCAACTCAGGATAGCGTTCGGCGATGTGCCCGATGTCGCGCATTGAGTCCGTCGCCAGCATGGCCATCGGAACACCGGCCCTCTGCGCTTCGCTCCAAAGCCAGTCCAGCGTGCCATCACCCAACCAGCTGCGTTGCGGTTCGTTCAGAAACAGGTAGCGCAGGCCGAGCATGCCGGATCGGGCGCGCCAGTTCGCGACTTGCGGGCGCAATGTCGCTTCCTCAAGCGGCGGCGAACCCATGATGGCAAACCGCCCCGGATAATCCTGTACCGCCGCAAAAGCCAGATCATGCGCGCCCGGATCCCACGGCGGCGGATGAATCACGGCTGCGTCGACACCGGCCTCGTCCATCATGGCAATCGCTTCGGCCGCGGTAAACGACGTCACCTGCCGATGTGCCCTGTTGCTCGGCAGGCCACTGCCCCAAAGATGGATCTGGGCGTCGACGACCATCACTGTGATGCGCTCCTTTGACTACCCGATTACTGCGCGACTCGATTGCTACGCGCTCAGACGCGTGCAGCGTGTCCGGCGATGACTTGCGCCACACAGGCAGTCAGTTTCTTCGCATAAGCGATGTGCAGGAACTCGTTCGGCCCGTGCGCGTTGGATTTCGGCCCGAGCACGCCGGTTATCAGAAATTGTGCTTGCGGAAACGACTCGCCGAGCATCGCCATGAACGGGATGGTGCCGCCCTCGCCCATCAGCATCGCCGGTTTGCCGTAGAACTGCCTCGAAGCCGAGTCGACCAGCTTCTTCAGCCATGCGGCCGTCGGTGGCGCATGCCAACCGGTTGCGGCCTGATCCGCTTCGAAACTGACTTTGGCGCCATGTGGTGGATCGGCTTCGAGAATGCGCTTCAGGTCCTCAGTAGCGCGCTGGCCTTCCACCAGTGGCGGTATGCGAAGACTGAGCTTGAGTGACGTGCCGGGGCGCAAGACGTTGCCTGCGTCCTTGATCGCCGGCATTCCGTCCGCACCCACCACCGAAAGGAACGGGCGCCAGGTGCGATTGAGCACCGCCTCACCGTAATTGTCAGTCATCGGCCTGGTGTTTCCGGCGAACGGGAAACGCGTCAGCATCGATTCTCCCAGCGTCTTGCCGGCCAGTTGCGCCTGCGCACTGCGCTCGGCCGGAATTTCGCAATGAAACTCCTCGGGCAGAATATGCCCGCTAGCCGACTCCTCGATACGGTCGAGCAGCAGCCGGGCGACGCGGAAACTCGACGGCACCACGCCACTGGCATCGCCCGAGTGCACCCCTTCATTGAGCACTTCCACGCTCAGGGTGCCGGCAGCAATCCCGCGCAGGCTGGTCGTCACCCACAGTTGTTCGTAGTTGCCACAGCCGGAATCGAGACCGATCACCAAATCGACATTGCCGATCCGCGGCTTCAGCGCTTCCAGATAGGCCGGCAGGTCATAACTGCCGCTTTCCTCACATGTTTCAATGAGCCCGACGATGCGAGCATGCTTCACTCCCTGCTCCTTAAGCGCCGACAAGGCCAGCAGCGAAGCGAAGATCGCATAACCATCGTCCGCTCCGCCACGCCCGTAGAGCTTGCCTTCGTGCAATACCGGAATCCATGGCCCGAAGCCATCGCGCCAGCCGCTCATCTCCGGCTGCTTGTCGAGGTGGCCATACATCAGGATATTGCCCGGCGCATCACCCTCGATTTCGAAAAACAGCACCGGCGTGCGGCCTTCGAGCCGGATGACCTCGATTTTCAGGCCGGCAATCGCCTGTGATTGCGACCACTGCTCGGCCAGTTCCACGGCCTGGTCAATATAACCATTGGCCGCCCACTCCGGGTCGAAATGCGGTGACTTGCAGGGAATGCGGATGTATTCAACCAGCCGCGGCACGATGTCGTCATCCCATTTCAGGGATACAAACTCCTCCAGTTGCCCGGTATCAATATTTTCTGCGGTTGCGTGAGACATGGATTTTCCTGGTCAGATCAAACAGTACGTATGCACATTGTAGAAGCCTGGCACAAAGAGCATATGGTCGCGAACCCATTTAATCGGCGACCACCTTGAAACCAGGCCCCTGATCGGTAAGCAATCGGTAAGCCGCAGGCGCGCAGTATTCCCCGGCACATTCACGGACATGTCCGCGAATTGTGGTCGGCGATCCTCCGGGTCCGGAAGAACAGTGTGGTCAGCCAGCATCCAGGCGTCAAAACAATCAAGGAGGTTACAAGATGAACTGTTCCGCAATTCGTACCATACCGCTCGTTTGGCTGTTCGGCCTGTTCCTCGTATCCGGGCAGCCACTGGCCGCCACAATGGATTGCTCCGCCACCAAGGAAAGAATAAAGGAGACCATTTCCAGTGACACCATCAAGCCGGGAGACCGGCCCGACCGGGAACTCGTCCAGACACTTCGCGTAGACATCGTCAAAAGTAACAACCCGGAGTTCGATGGTGTCGAGGAGCAGGTATACCTTCAAATGGATTCAGTTGGAGGAGCGGGTGACCACTATGGTTATGCGACCTTTAACCTGAATAGCGGCGAAAAGATCTGGGGAAAATTTCACGGCACCCATGCGTTCATCGCGAAAAGCGAAGACGACTGGGAAGTTCCTTTTCGCGGCGTGTTTCGCTACATCGCCGGCACCGGTAAGTACAAAGCCATCCGTGGCGGCGGCCACTACGAAGGAAAACTCACACCAAACGGTGTCGTCGAAACGATAACCTGTTCGGCAGAGTATTGAATTCAGGTGGGCAATATGCGACCGGCGCGCACGCGTGCGCCGGCGCACAGGCTGGCAATGAACCTCGAACGACAGCGCGACGCGCAAGACAGACCAGCAGTAGAAATCCATCTATCCTGAACCCGAAAACGGAAAGCGCGCTGCAAGCCGGAACTCGGCACCAGGTTCCGGTTCAACATACAAGCAAAGATCATTGACTCGGATCGATTCGCCGAGCGCCGCGCGAAAATACCCGTTCAGGAAATCGCCGAGAACGTCTGCGGTTTGATCTTCTGTGGCATCGGTCAGCGTCATGTGAAAGCGCCACTGTGCCATTGCGTAGGGATAACCCCACCGGTCCAGAAATGCCAGCTGGTTTGTGTCAAGCCCTTCGGCGCGGCGCGCCCGCTCTGCTGCGGTCAATGGCTGGCGGAATGTGTCGAACTGTTCCACACACTGCGCGGCGAGCGCATCCAGTTGGGCGCAGGGCCGGGAAAGGCACAATGCCAGAAATCCGCCCAGCCGTTTCACCTCGAACTTAGGCAAGTCAATTGGCTTGCGGCCATTGGCAAACGCGGCTAGCCGGGCAAAGAGCTGTTCGCGGTCGCTGCCGGCCACAAGGGTGAATGGTGCCTTCAGCGTCGCGTGGAAGCCATAACGCCTTGGCGAGGCCGTCAATTTCTGCACAGCGGAAGCGGGAACGCCGGCCACTGCGGGTTGATCGAGCGCTGATCCGGAAACCGGGTCGCGTCCCAGCCAGCGACACCCGGTGCGCCACAACATGCTTTGTTCATTCGGTGCAAAATAGATGGCGTAACGCATCGGCTCGGCAACGATTTGTAACGGGGCTATGATACGCGTGACTGCTCCATTTCACTTGCTCACAGTACTCTGGTGAACATGCCCGAACAGGTTATTTCCAATGCAAAGCTGGTCCTGGCAGACGAAATTGTCACCGGCTCGATCCGTATCGATGGCGCCGACATCGCTGCAATCGACAGCAAGGACAGCGCTGTGCCCGCCGCGCAGGACTGGAGCGGCGACTACCTCCTGCCTGGCCTGGTGGAGTTGCACACGGATAATCTGGAAAAGCATCTCGAACCGCGACCGGGCGTGCGCTGGCCGGCAATGCCGGCACTGCTCACCCATGACTCACAGGTTGCCACCGCAGGCATTACCACCGTGCTCGATGCAATGGGCATTGGCGATTTTGACGAACGCTCAGTGCGCGCACAAGGGCTCGCCAGCACGGTCGAAGCGTTGCACCACGCACGCGCGCATAATCTGCTGCGCGCCGAACACCTGTTACATCTGCGTTGTGAAGTGGCCTGCGACAATGTAGTGGACATCACCTCGCAATACATCGATGACCCCAGTGTGCACCTGGTATCGCTGATGGATCACACGCCCGGTCAACGCCAGTGGGTGGATGTCGAGCAGTTCCGCGTCTACACCCAGCGCAACCAGAAGTGGAGCGATGAACACCTCGAACAAGTGGTCGCTGCCCGGCTCGACATGCAGCGACGCAACTCCGACCGGCACCGTGACAAACTTCTCAGGATGTGCACATCACGCAAGCTCACGCTGGCCAGTCATGACGACACCACAGAAGCGCACGTGCGGGAAGCCGCCGATGCCGGCGTACGCATCTCCGAGTTCCCGACGACCGAAGTCGCTGCACGTGCCGCGCACCGCCTCGGCCTGGCGGTTGTGATGGGCGCACCGAACATGGTGCGCGGCGGCTCGCACTCCGGGAACGTCTCGACCGGGGCACTGGCCGCTGAAGGACTGCTCGATTGCCTGTCGTCGGATTACGTGCCGCATGCATTGCTGCATGCCGCCTTCATGCTACACAGCGAGACCGGATGGACGCTGCCGCGCGCAATTAACGCCGTAACCAGAGAACCGGCGCATTTGGTCGGACTGGATGATCGCGGCGAACTGGCTATTGGCAAGCGGGCAGACTACATGCGTGTGCGTCTGTCACATGGCGTCCCCGTGGTGATTTCTACCTGGCGTGCCGGAAAACGTATCGCATAGGCAGTCAAGCTAATCGATCACAGGTTACTTCGTTGCACTATCAGGACTGGTTGGCGGGAGGAGCAGCAACATACTGACCGGGAGTGCGTTGCTAGAATACTTGCGCTGCCAGTGCCGTAGTGCAGCGATCTGCATATAACAAACAAGGGAGGCGGTCATGGCCGCAGACATCAGGCAGGAGTTCGGTCTTGACGGAAAAGTCGCAATCGTCACAGGAGCAGGCGCAGTCGGAGACGGCATTGGTAACGGGCGCGCGGCGGCCATTCAACTGGCCCGCGCCGGCGCGCGCGTGGTGGCAGCGGACCTGCGGGGCGAACTGGCGCAACGTACGGCCTCCATGATTACCGAAGAAGGTGGTGAAGCACTGGCACTTGCCATTGACGTGACTGACGAGCGGCAGTGTCGTGCAATGGTAGATGCCGCGGTCTCAAAATACGGCCGCCTCGATCTGCTCGATAACAATGTCGGCATTGCCAGTACCGGCAGCGTGGTGAAAGAAGACCCCGAGATGTGGCGCAGACTGATGCGGGTCAACGTCGAGAGCATGTTTCTCGTTTCCAAATACGCGATCCCGGCGATGCTCGACACCGCAAAATCGGGCGCAATCGTCAACGTTGCCTCAATCGCCGGGTTGCGCCCGCGCGGCATGACAGCCTACTCCACGACCAAAGGCGCGGTTATCGCACTGACCAGGGCCATGGCGGTAGATCATGGCGCGGATGGAATACGTGTGAACTGCGTTGCACCGGGGGCGGTGTACACGCCAATGGTGTATACGGAGGGCATGAGTGAGGCTGCACGAGAGCGCCGGCGCAAGGCTTCGCTACTGGAAATCGAAGGCAGCGGCTGGGATATCGGCAACGCGGTTCGATTCCTTCTATCCGATCAAGCGCGCTTTATCACCGGCCAGACTCTGGTTGTAGACGGCGGCGCAACCCTGACTGGACGACCACGGGCCACCGATACGCAATGAAGCAGTAGTCATGGAACCGGTTCTGAAAAGATCCGCTATTCATAAATCTGATGAAGAACGAACATTCAGGATCATGACAAAACATAGCATCGGCGACATCATTATCCACCGCGTCGTCGAATCAATCTGCGCCGACTTCGTGGCAATGCAGTTTTTTCCGGAAACGACTCCAGAAGACTGGGCACACCACGGCAAATGGCTGGCA